>URZJ01000031.1 GCA_900552395.1 uncultured Collinsella sp.
TGGCCAAGTTCGGCCACGAGCTCGCGAATATCGTTTTGGCTCAAGTCGCGAATGTCCTGAGATTTAGTCCTGGGATTCATGGAAGCCTTTCGATTTTGGGGAAACGTAGAGGGTATCGCTACAATATGGTATCAGCTGCAGAAATTATAGAGGAGGAGTCTGCCCATGCCGGGTAAAAGCCTAGAGAACATGCACGTAGCGGTCTTGGCGGGCGGTCATTCCGCTGAGCGCGAGATCTCGCTCAATTCGGGAAAGAACGTCGTGGCGGCCCTGAAGGAGGCCGGCTACACTTCGGTGAAGCTGCTCGACACGGCTGCCGATGATTTTATGGTAACCATGGCGACCGGTGGTTTCGACGTGGCATTTATCGCCATGCACGGCGCCGGCGGTGAGGATGGTGCCATGCAGGGTGCCATGGAGACCCTGGGTATCCCCTACACAGCCTCGGGCGTGCTTGCCAGCGCCTGCGGTGCCGACAAGGAGGTCTCTAAGCTCCTGTACGCCAAGGCAGGCATTCCCATTGCCCCCGGCCTCGCGCTCGAGGTGGGCGATGAAGTCGATATCGATCATATCGTCGAGGTTTGTGGCGAGCGCTGCTTTGTGAAGCCGGCCGTCAACGGTTCCAGCTATGGCATTTCCCTGGTCCATGAGCCCTCCGAGCTGCCCGCGGCAATCGCCAAGGCGTTTGAGTACGGCGACAAAGTGCTGGTCGAGAAGTGCATCGAGGGTACCGAGATCACCGTCGGCGTATACGGCGAAGATGACGTGCGCGCCCTGCCGATTGTCGAGATTCGTAAGCCCGAGGACTGCGAGTTCTATGATCTGGACGTGAAGTATGTCGACCCTACGGATATCCATCGCATTCCGGCGCAGATTTCACCCGAGAATTACGCTCGCGCTCAGGAACTTGCCTGTGCCGCTCACAGGGCCCTCGGTTGCCTGGGTATCTCGCGCAGCGACTTTATTGTGAGCGAGGACGGCCCCGTTATCCTCGAGACCAATACCATTCCCGGCATGACCGATACGTCGCTGTATCCGGATGAGATCCGCCACACCGACGACATGACGTTCCCGCAGGTCTGTGACAGCCTGATCCGTATGGGCCTTCGTCGAGCGGGCATTGCATGCTAATCGAGGACGCGGTTTCGTCAGGAACGCCGCAGTTTGTCATCGACTCCTATGCCACGCTTGCCGACCGCGCCAAAACGCAGTCCTTCGGCCTTATCGAGGAAGATGTGATTGTCCTCGATACCGAGACCACGGGTCTTTCGGTGCAGGACAACGAGCTGATCGAGATCTCGGCGGCCCGTCTTTCGGGCCGCGAGGTCATCGACCGCTTCGATACCTTCGTGCATCCCAAGCAGCTGATTCCCGCCGAGATTACCGAGCTCACGAGCATTACAAATGCCGATGTGGCAGATGCCCCGTCGGCGGTTGAGGCCGTCGCCGCTCTCGCCGATTTTGTCGGTGGCTGTCCGGTGATCGCACACAACGCCACGTTCGACCGCTCGTTTATCGAGTCGGTCAAAGGCGGCGTCAACGTGAGCGATATTTGGATCGATTCGCTGGCGCTGTCGCGCATCGCGCTTCCGCGCCTGGCCTCTCACAAGCTGTCTTTTATGGCCGATCTGTTTGGCTGCGACTCGGTATCACACCGTGCCAATGCCGACGTCGACGCCCTGTGTGGCGTATGGCGCGTGTTGCTCGTGGCGCTCACCGACTTGCCCCAGGGCCTCATGGCGCGCCTAGCCGACATGCATCCGGACGTGCCTTGGTCCTATCGTCCTATCTTCTCGTTCTTGGCAGGGCAGAACCCTGGTTCTATCTTCTCTCTCAGCGCCGCTCGTGCTGACGTTCTCAAGGCCGATCGCGCCGACGATCGGGTGGACGCCGATGAACTGCCGGTACTCAAGATGCCGAGTCGTGAGGAGATTGAGGCAGACTATGCGCCAGGTGGCCTGGTCAATCGCATGTATCCCACCTACGAGCCGCGTGATGAGCAGATCGCGATGGCGCTCGAGGTCCGCGATGCGCTGGTCACGGGCACTCATCGAGTAATTGAGGCAGGCACAGGCGTCGGCAAATCGATGGCCTATCTGGTGCCTTTTGCCGAGGCAGCACGCCGTAACAACATCACGGTTGGTATTGCGACCAAATCGAACAATCTTGCCGACCAGCTCATGTACCATGAGCTGCCAAAACTTGCCGAGCAACTGGACGGTGGTCTGTCGTTTTGCGCTCTCAAGGGGTATGACCACTATCCGTGCCTGCGCAAGCTTGAGCGCATGAGCCGCGGCCAGGTCGAGATTACCACCAAGCGCGATCCGGCGGATACGCTCACGGCGGTCGCGGTCATTATGGCGTACGTCTGCCAATCGGCCGATGGCGACCTCGACTCGCTCGGCATTCGGTGGCGCAGCGTCAACCGCCCCGACTTTACGACGGCCTCGCGCGAGTGTGCTCGCCGCCTCTGCCCGTTTTTCCCTGATAAATGTTTGGTCCACGGCGCTCGCCGTCGTGCGGCGCATGCCGATGTGGTGGTCACCAACCATTCCCTGCTGTTCCGCAATGTCGCGGCCGAGGGCAGGATTTTACCTCCGATTCGTCATTGGGTAATCGACGAGGCCCATTCCATCGAGCGCGAGGCGCGCCGCCAGTGGGCGCGCGTGGTGTCGGCGGACGAATCACGCGTCCTGTTCGAGCGCCTGGGTGGCTCGAGCACCGGCGCACTAAGCCAGGTTTCCCGTGATTTGGCAACCTCCGAGGGCTCTACGCTCTATCTGGGCCTTACTGCCAAGGCGACGTCGACGGTTGCCCGCGCGAGCATGGCAATCGCCGACGTGTTCGATGACGTTCGCGAGCTCGGCCGCCGTGCGCGTGGGGGTTATGACAATGCCAATCTATGGATTGGCCCCGAGCTGCGCGAATCAGACGACTGGCATGATTTCTTACAGTCGGCCTACACTGGCATCGACGCATTGGAACAAGCTGACAAGAGCGTCGACGCGCTGGTGCAAGCCGTCGCCGCCGACAAGCCCGAGGTTGTTGTCGACCTGGGTGATATCTCGCGCCGCCTGCACGAGCTGGCCGAGAACCTCAAACTCATCATTGATGGCACCGATGAACACTACGTGTATTCGCTGCAGGTCAATCGCAGACTTCGTGCCGGCGGAGAGTCGATGACCGCAGAGCGCATCGACATTGGCGAGGCCTTGGCAACCGAGTGGCTACCCGAGGTTCACACGGCTATCTTTGCCTCGGCGACCATGACGGTGTCCAAAAGCTTTGAGCACTTTAACCATGCGGTCGGCCTTGATCGCATCGGTGCTTCAACGTCGTCATCGCTGCACTTGGATTCGAGCTACGACTTCGATTCGAACATGGCTGTAGTCGTTGCGGGCGATATCCCCGATCCGCGCGATCGTGAGAGCTATCTTACGGCGCTCGAGCGCGTACTGGTCGACGCCCATCTTGCCATGGGCGGATCGGTGCTCACGTTGTTCACCAATCGGCGCGACATGGAGGACCTATACGCCCGCGTTGAGCCCAAGATGGCCCGTGCGGGTCTGGAGCTCAACTGCCAGCAGCGCAACTCATCTCCTCGTCGCCTGCGCGACCGGTTTATCAACGAACCGACCTCGTCGCTTTTTGCGCTCAAGGCCTTCTGGGAGGGGTTTGATGCCAGCGGCGAGACGCTGCGCTGCGTCATCATTCCCAAGTTGCCGTTCTCAAGCCCCACGGACCCGCTCTCGTGCGAGCGCAACCTGCGCGAAGACCGCGCATGGGCGCGCTATTCGCTGCCCGAGGCGGTGCTCGAGGTCAAGCAGGCCGCGGGGCGTTTGATTCGCTCGTCGACCGATAGCGGTGTGTTGATCTTGGCGGATCCTCGCCTGGTGACGAAGGGCTATGGCAAGAAGTTCTTAACGTCGCTGCCCACGAGCTCCTACCAGCGCATCGAATCGGCGCAGATCGGGCACTATCTACAGCTGTGGCGTGCACGCCACGAGCGGCGGCGCTAAAGCGGACAGACGAGGGTTTTTGCCATATCGCACAGACGCTTTGACAGGGCGGGGTCATCCAAGATGCGGATGGCTCCGCCCGCTGCGATTATCTGGCTCAGCAGCCAACGCTCGGAGCCGTAATGTACGGTTACCGTTGCCATGTCTGTCCCGCTGCGCTCGATTAGGGTGATGCCGGCCCAGTCCAGATGCTCCGCCATATCGAATGGCATCAAGAGCTTTGCGCTACGCTGCGTCCGGGCAAGGGAATCGTGGAGGGATGCAACGTCCGGTACGTGAGGCACGACGGAGTCTTCCGTCAAGGCGAGTCCCTCGATTTTATCCATGCGATAGGTCCGCTGCTCATCGACCGCGATGTCCCAGGCAATCAGATATGTTTGGTCGCCGTTTGCTGTAATGCGCAAGGGGTCGACCAGACGCTCGCGTGGCCGCGCATCGTCCATCGAGCGATACGAGATACGACAGCGAACGCCGTCCTGAATGGCGCAGCTCAGCTGCTGCCAGTGCGACCCGTGGTTGACGGTGTCAGAGACGTGCTGGTTATAGCCGAGCTCTTCGGGTAGAAGAGCATGTCGAATTCGAGCCGCCGCCTGGGGATCGATCCCCAACGATT
Organism: uncultured Collinsella sp.; assembly: GCA_900552395.1. Classification (GTDB taxonomy): domain Bacteria; phylum Actinomycetota; class Coriobacteriia; order Coriobacteriales; family Coriobacteriaceae; genus Collinsella. The sequence continues at coordinate 4,633 of URZJ01000031.1, forward strand.
CAAGTTCGTGGTTGAGCACAGCGCCCTCGGCGGCACTCAGGCGCAGCGGTAGTACACGCCCGGCGTCACCGGTGAGGACCACGCGCTCGCCGTGGCATTCGCAGATGATACGCGCACCCGATTCTCGGTCCGCGAGCGTCGAGACGATCTCGAGAATCTCGTCGAGTGACGCCCCCGTGATGTCAAAGCGACTGCAAATCTCGGTTCGTGTCATGCCGCTCTCGCCGGCGGCGTAGAGGGCCTCCATGATGTCGATGGCGCGCGAGAGCCTCTGCTCGCTGGTGAGTTTACGCACGGGCATGCTCGTGCACCGTCCTTTCAATGAGGTGGTTCCACGCCTGCTTGAGCGATTTGGGGGCCATGGGCCTCATGCCGTCCATGGCGTGGGCCATGCAAAATGAGGCGGCGGCTTCAAGATCTCGCACGTCAACGGTCCAAGTCCATCCCGAATCGGTGTGTGCGAGCTCACCTCGCCCGCGCGTGAGGCCGTTGATCATATCGATCTGCGTCTGCGGGGCGAACGAGAACGTAGCCGCAACGGGCGGGCGGTCGGCAAAATCGAATTCAAAGAACAGGTAGTCGCTGAGGTTGAAGTCCGCAGGGATAACGTAGGCCTTCGAGGGGCGCCAAGCGCGAACGATACGGTCGCAGCGGAATGTCCTGATGTCGTCGGTGGCATTGTCGAGGCCGCAGAAGTACGCAACGCCCTCGCGCTCGAACATGCCGTAGACGCAGACGGTACGCTCTTTCTGCTCACCGCGTCCGTTCTGATATAAAAATCGCAGCGCGCATCGCTCGGCAAAGGCGCTCCATACCGCATCGACGGTGGGAGAGCGGCGGATCGGTGCTTCGTCTACCGCCGACATGCCGGTGAGGTAGGCAATCTTGGAACGAATATCGGCAAGCGGCGCGGCAAAAGTGGATGAGCCGGCCGCTATTGTCTGGTCGATAGCGTTGAGCAGGATATCGGCGTCGTCTGCGGTGATGAGGCCGCCTGCCGCAAACGTGTGCTCGCGGTCGATTGTCCATGAGCTTTCCTCGGTCTCCTGCGCGCCGGCGGGGCGAACCTCCTTGATTAAGATGCCGCGTTCGAGCAGTTTGTCACGATCGCGCCGAAACTTGCGCTTATCCGAGTCGATATTGCCCGAGCCATATCCCAGGTCAGAATCCAAGACGATCTGCTCGGTCGTCAGCGGTTCGGGGGAGCTGTTGAGCACAAAGAAAAGATTGAGGATGCGCTGAGCCGTTTTATCGAAACTGGGCTCCGAATTCCCCTTTTTAATTGTCGCGGTCGCGTCGCTTGCCGTCATAGAGTCCTCGCATGAGAAGGTGGTTTGCTGCCATGATTTTAGTCCGATATGGAGATTAGGCTATATCCTTGTCCGCTCGGGGCGTTAAGATGGCCCGAATTCGGTCGTTTGCGCTCGCTCGGGGTATACTTTCGACTATATACGGTTCTAATGTGCATGCATTGGGCCTATTTGTCGGATTATGGATGTGGAGCGCACATGGCGAACACCCAGAACTATATTAACCACCTGCTGCAGAACACCGGCATCACGCCGGCATGCAGCGAAGAAGAGCGCTTGGCTGCCGAGGATATCGCTCAGATCTTCCGCAACCACGGCTTTGATCCCGAGGTTCAGGAGTTCAATGCCCCGGCGCCCAGCAGGTTGGCATTTGCCGTTACCGGTATTCTTGCGTTTGCCGGCGCCCTGCTGATGGGCATCGGCGGCGGCATCGGCTTGGTCGGCACCTTGCTGGCCATTGTCGGCGCCGTTCTTTACGTGCTCGAGCGCACGGGCCACCCCGTGGTTTCACGCCTGGGCAAGACGGGCGTGAGCCAAAATGTCATCGCCTACCACAAGGCCTCGGGCCCGCTCGCGTCTCCGCGCAACCGCCCGGTGGTCGTTGTCGCACACTACGACTCTCCCCGTGCCGAGCTGCTCGCCCGCGTGCCCTATGCTTCGTATCGTGCGCTCATCGCCAAGCTGTTGCCCGTTGCCACGGTTGCCCCTGCTGCCGTTGCCATCTTGCGTATCCTGCCGCTCCCCGGCGCGCTCAAGGTTCTGCTGTGGATTGTCGCGATCCTCGCTTCCCTCGTTGCGCTCGCCAACGCGGCAAACATCATTTCTAACCGCTACATTCTTCCCTATACGTCCGGCGCGGTGTGCAACAAGTCTTCTGTCGCCGCTATGCTCGGCGTTATGGACAACGTTGCTCCCTTCCAGGGCGAAAACGAGTTTCCCGACGATGTTCCGTTCGATACCTATTTTGGGGAGCAGAAGCGTCGTGCCGAGGAGATGGCGCGCGCAGCAGCGGAGTATGCCGCGGCCCAACAGCAAAACGACTACGGCAACACCATCGAGTATGAAGAGCCTACCTACGCCGAGGATGAGTTCGGTCAGCCGATTGCTCCCGACGCTCAGGCCGAGCCCGAACAGGGTGAGGATTTCGACGAGCAGATCGAGGGCTTTGAGGGTGCGTCTGCCGACGAGACGCTGATTGGCGCCATTGTGCCCGAGGATCAGAATCAGGCTGTCCAGGCCGAAGAGTTCAATGACGAGGTTTCCGCTGCCGAGCCGGCGGAGGAGCCTGTCGTGGCCGAGCCCGAGCCCAAGCTCTATCGCAATGCCGCCGGCAACATCCGCTTTGGTTCGGATGCCATCCGTGCGCTCGGGATGCTTCCCGAGTCCTGCACGCTCGATTACGAGGAGGGCGAGGAGCCGACGTTTGAGCCCGAGCCTGCCCCCGTCGTGACTGCACCTGCGCCCGCCGTCACCGTGGATGATGAGTCTGCCGCGGTTACCGCTGCCGTTGCCGAGCTTGAGGCGGTGTCCGCGATCGATCCCGCGGCAGGACTGGACATTTTGGCCCCCGCCGCGCCGGCGCAAGACGTTGCGGACGAGTCTGACGACGATTACGTTGAACAGCCGAGGCGCGTGTCTTACGAGAGCGATACTGATTTCTCGGCCGAGATTCCCGCGGCAACGCCCCATGCCGATATTGCATCCGCGTTCTCTTCGATTGGCACCAGTGCTTCCAACTTCTTTAAGGGTGCGCTTGCAAAGGGCAAGAAATTTGTCGACGATTTCGAGGAGAAGCGCGCTGCCGCACGCGAGGCTGCCGAGCAGGAGGCTATCGCTCAGCAGCAGGCAGCCGAGGCGGCACGTGAGCGCGCGGCGCAAGAGTTCGAGCAGAACGAGGCTATGCAGTCCGTGCCCGTCGACGCTGCCGAAGCTACGACGTCCTTTGAGTCCCAGCAACCGGCGTCCGCGGATGTTGCTGAGGCGACGACGTCTTTCGAGGCTCAGCAGCATGTCGATAGCACCATGTCGTTTGATGCCGCGCAGTTCGATTCCACGATAACGTTTGAAAAGCAAGGCACCGCGATTGCCGAGCCCCTTCCTGTTTCCGATGAGCAGGGCGACGCGGTAGACGATGACGAGCCCATTGATGCTGCCGAAATTCAGGATGCTGCCAAGGACGAGTCCGTCGAGGCCAACTCTGACGAAGAGCAATACGCGGCAGCCGATCAAGGTGATTCAACCGAGGTCGAGCAGGAGGAAGTGCCTGCGGTTTCCGAGACTCCCGAGACGGATGAGTCGAGGCCTTACTCCACGCAGATTTTCACCATGCCGACCCCGAGTGGTTCCGGTGCCACGGTTGCCAATGTCGCTCCCACCCAGGACGAAACGGTCGATTCCCTTATGGCCCAGATTTCCTCCCAAGCATCGCCGCGTCCGCAGATGAATGTTCCCGATCCGGCGTCGGCACCGTCGCCTGCACCCTCCTCGTCTCCGCTGGCTTCGGTCCCCGATCCGTCGCTGCCGTCGATGAAGCAGACAAACGTTGCGTCTCGCACGTCGCTGTTCGACCTTCCCGATCCCTCCGCACAGGTCAACGACCCCTTTGCTACCGCCCAGGGTCCCGAACCCACATCGGCACCCGTTGCGCCTCCTATGCCCGTTGCGTCGGGCGCACAGCCGATCGAGACCATTTCGGCTCCCGCCCCTGCGGCACCCAAGTCTCGCAAGCGCGGCCTGGACGGCCTGTTCGGTCGTAAAAAGAAAAACGAACAGGACAGCATGAGTGACTGGCTGGGCGTCGAAGACGATTACGATGCCAAGAAGTCCGGTCGCGGCATCGGTTCGTGGGATAATTTCGAGGACGATAACGATGGCTGGAAGGGCGGCGCTACGTCTTCCAACGGCGCTTCTTCCGAAGATATGCTCTCGGCTGTCGCCTCTATGGGCGACGATGAGCTGCTCGGTCACGATATCTGGTTTGTGGCAACGGGCGCCTCGGATTGTGATGGCGCCGGTATGAAGGCCTTCTTGGCTTCGCATCGCGATAAGCTCCGCGGCGTCTTCTTCATCAATCTTGAATCCGTCGGTGCCGGTAGGCTTTCGGTGGTGACGGTTGAGGGCGAACAGCAGCTGCTCAAGGGCGATCGCCGCATCATGAACCTGGTCAGCAAGGTGTGCAAGTCGTTCCATGTCGATTGTGGCGCGCTCGAGATGCCCTATGCCAAGACCGATGCCTACGCCGCGCTCGAGGCGAGCCGCCGAGCCCTCACCATCGCCGGCGTGGACGGCACGCGTCTGGCTTGCGCTCGTACCGAGGACGACCTGCCCCACAATGTCAACCCGACGAACATTGCCACGGTATCCGAGGTCGTGACCGAGGTTATCCGCCGTTCGTAGACGGAGCTCTAAGGAGTCAACGTGTTTTCGTATATTAAGCGCCATTGGCCTGTCTACGTGATTTTGACCTTGATTGCCATTGCGTTGGGGTTTGGAGCCGCCTATATCGTGGGCGCGAAGGGCTCGACCCCCGCCTCCGCAATCAGCGAAGAGGTGGAGCAAGAACAGAGCACGGGTGCCGATGGGATTCCTGAGTCCGAGCAAGCAATCGTTGATGGTGGATCTTCGTCTGCAGAGTAGATACGGCGATTTAAATGATTGAAAGCGGGCGAGCCGGGGGACTGGCTCCCCCCGCTTTTTCATCGCGCTAGCGCTTCTTTGGGATTGACCTAAGGCGAGCGAACCATAGGGCTGCGGCACCCGAGGTCAGGAGCGCGGTGATGCAAGCGGCGATGGGGGCTGATCCTGTTGCCGGTAGGTCCTGCGGTAGGGTACAGCGTTGAATGACACTGTCCTCGTCATGTGACTCAAGTTTATCGCCGCCGCCGTTGCGGCAAAGATCGACGCGTGCGCTGTTGGTGAGTGCAGTTTGGGGTGTGTAAGCCGACGTTGCCTGCATGTGCACGACTGCGCCCCGAGCGCCTGTGCCAAGGATTGCTTTGGCATCGTCAAGGTCGTCGTGCTCATCTTTGAGATCATCACGGGTCCAAGAATCCGCATCGCTTCGAGTCGTAAAGTCGGCGGCTACCGCACCGTATTCAATGCGAATGCCCGTCACGACGGTATTGGATGCAAGGTCGAGTTCTTTCGCCTCGAGTGTGGCGGATTCCGTGGTCGAGACATCCGCCTTCCAGAGGTGCCAGCCGTCGTAATCGACGAGGCGGCAATCTTCACCCAGACTCTCTTTTACTTCGTCGGACTCAAGCCAAGGATTTTCGTGCCCATCGTCAAGCGTCGCGTTTGCCGGCTCATCGACGTCTGTCGAGTCCAACGGCGTCGTGCGATACCACACGTTGCACAGACCGTTGAGGTCGCCGATGGCGACGGGGGTTTCGATTGAGACGAATCTCGCCGTATCGTCCTCGGCACACTCAAGATCATCGGTAATTGTGAACTCATCAACCCAGGTAGCTGAATCGTTTCGAGCGTCGATGGTATAGGAGAAAAGACCGTCCGTATTGGTTTGCGTTGCGGCGCGATTTTTACCATCGCCGTTGGCCAGCAGACCCTTCCCGATAGGTTGGACAAGCTCCTGACGCTTGTCGACCTGTCCTTTGATCTCGATGGGCGCATCCTTCATCGCGACGGATTGGACTTCTCCCGTATCCTTTATTTCAAACGTTATCTCCTCGGCAAGGTCATAGGTCCGCGGAGACATCATTTCGCGCAACGAGTAGGTGCCGGGTGCAAGATGTTCGACGCGGTGCAGCTTGTCGGATGAGGTCCAGGAGTCTATTTCGGTTTTATCGGGACCATATAAGGTGAGTTGTGCGCCTTTCACTTCCTGCTCTCCGCTTGCATCGACCTTGGAGATATCAACCTTGGTGTAATTGTCGGATACGTTAAGCCGTGCTTCTACAACGGGTGTTTTCTGGTCGGCATAAGCGAGGTCTACGATATGGGGCGTCCGGTCGAGTAAGAAGCCTGCCGGCGCTTGAGTCTCGACAACCTCGTAGCGTGCGGTGCCAGATCCCAGCGGGAGGTCGTCCGCGCGTGCTTCTCCAGTTTCATCCGTTGTGACGGTAGCGACAGTCTCACCGTCGAGCGCGGCAATGCTACCGTCGGGGCGCACGATATCACCCGAGGCACGGATCTCAAAGATGGCGCCCGCGAGGCTGCTGCCGTCTACGACATCGGTTTTAACGATCCTGATGTTTCCGGTCGCGGCGTGGTCATAATACGAGGCGATTGCAACGGGCGTTAGGTTCATGTCGGCGGGTATGTTTACCTCGATCTCTTTGCCGACAAGATAGGGCTCTTTGGCCGAGGTTTCGCGTACATAATAGGTGCCCGGCACGAGCGATTCGGGCAGTGTGACGGTCCCGGTCGCGTCAGTCGTAAAGGTGTCCATTACGTTATGTGCTGGATGCCAGCAAGTTTGTGAGACAGGTTTGTGATTGCTGTCGAGGAGTTGGAAGGTGAATCCGGCTAGGGGAACAGAAGCGCCTGTTTGGGCATCGCGTTTTACAATCTGGAGATGCGTCGACAGAGCGTGGTTGTCCACGATATATTGAAGCTCGGCGCCGTTGGAAATCTGATTGGCCTCGACGGTCCATTCCCCTGCACGTTTAAAACCCTCTGGGACGGTTTCCGGAACCTCACGAACGGTGTAGCCGGCGCGGTCGTATGGGATGGCTCCGTGGACACCGGCGGGTCGCTTGCCTGCGCCAAACCATGCTTCGGGCTGATCTTTGGTGGAGGCAAAGCCATAGATGTTTGTGGTCAGTGTGCCAACAACCTGCTGAGAGCTGTTACTGACAACCTCAAAGACAACATCTCCTGCCGGCTGCTCCAGGCCGGATCGATCGCTATTGCCGTAGTCCTTGAATTTTGAAATCTCAAGGTCAAACGCAATGGGGATATCGGAAACGCGAGATTCGATCTCGACCACGCCTGAATCGCCGAGTTGGTCGGCTCCAACGGTGTAAGACCAACTGTCACCGGAGGGCAAATAGCCCTCGGGCGCCTTCGATTCATAGATGGTAAAGGTTCCCAGGGGGACATCGGTGAGGGTAGCTCGACCGCTTTCATCGGTCCTGAGAGTTTGTGTCCATCCAGGGGTTGATTGCGATACGCACACGAATTCTGCTCCTGCGAGCGAAGCCCCAACTTGGGGGCCTGCATTCGTTGCGGCGTCGAGCTTTACAATGCGCAAGGTAATGGTGCCGGGTTGTTCATCAATGGTGACGTATCCGCCGTTATCCGTCGTGGTAAAGGCAATGTGATCGTGCCGGGGGATATAACCAGCTGGCGCTGTTGTCTCAACTAGGTAGTATGCCGTGTTGGGTAGGAGTGTTGCCTGCGCTCGACCGTTGCTGTCCATCTGGACGGTGCCGACACGCGCGCCGCTGGCGCTCTCAAAAACATCGAATGTTGCCCCGGTAAACTGATAGGTATTGTTTCCGCTGGTAATAACAGTGTTCGCAGACTGCTTTTGGAAGGAAACAGAGACCGCCGGCAGTACATAGAGCATGTCTTGACGTCTGCTGCCGCCCGATACGGTTCCTAGATAGCGCCGCGCGCGGTGCGGAGCGGCTTTGATGCTTCCTGATTTTGCGCTGTCGTGGAGCCACCGCGCAGCCGCCACGACTTCATTGTCGGCGGTAAAGTGCCCGCTCTTGGTTTTGCCCTGAGCGGTCGTGTAGGAGTAGGTGCCGTCGACATGGGTAGTGCCGTTGAGCATCCATACGGCAAGCTGGGTGGCGGCGCGGGCGCGATCGGGTGAAAGATGGTAACCGCCAAACGACGTGGCGGTAGGATATCCGTGACAAACGATTGCTGCGAACTCGTCGTCGAGCCACACCCAGCCTTGATCAAAGGTGAGCCATGGGCCGCCCGGTTTGGTGGGGCCGGGACGCTCCTGGTTCATGCAGTAGGCAATCGAGGCGTCTTGAGCTTCATACTTGCCGATGAAGAAGGGCCCACAATCATCGCTAATAGTGCGGAAGCCGAGCTGGTCGTAGCCATCGACGGCAAATGCGGCTCCCGGTGCCAGGCAGCCGAAAAGCAGGAAGAGGAGCAGGAGCAGCGGACCTGTTGCGATTGCGCTGTGGACAGAGTGCGTGGATGCGTTGGACATGGCTGCTCCTTATCCCTCGTGCGCCGCACGGGGAGGCTGCGACGCGTAGGATGAGGCTACCCCCGAGGTTCATGCGGGTAAGTACCGGAGCCTGACCAAAAGCTTGCCCAATTCCTGACAAATTGAGCTCAAATACAACAATCAGGCAAAAGCGCAGGTAGAAGATAAGGAGAACAGGAGGCCAAAGGTCCTCATCTCCACAATTGATGCGATTTTCAAACGAATCTCCACAGCTAAAACAAGCATCGCCACCCTTGTATCGAACAAGACAACCGCGTTATACTAGCCAACACATAAGCGGGCATCGCCAAGTGGTAAGGCATCAGCTTCCCAAGCTGACACTCGCGGGTTCGAGTCCCGTTGCCCGCTCCATTCGAATTTCAGGCACGGTAACGTTTCGTTACTGTGCCTTTTTCA
>URZJ01000032.1 GCA_900552395.1 uncultured Collinsella sp.
TAGTTTGAGCAAAAGGGCGGATAGGATGGCGATCGGAGCGCGCAAGCAACCGCTGTACGATCAGCTGGTCGATATTCTGACCGAAAAGATTGACCATGAATATCGCGCCGGTGACATGATTCCTTCCGAGCGCGAACTTTCGGAGCGCTATGGTCTCTCGCGCACTACGGTACGCCTGGCTCTGCAGGAACTGGAGCGTTTAGGACTGGTGGTTCGGCAGCACGGTCGCGGTACCTTTGTGACCGACCGTTCGGCAAAGGCAACCAATCTTATGCAGTCCTACAGCTTTACCGAGCAGATGCGCGCGATGGGTCGCGACCCCGAGACCACGATTCTCGATTTTTGCGAGATGGAGGCCGATAAGAATCTGGCCGAGCATATGGGATTACGTATCGGTGATCGCATTTTTAAGCTCAAGCGCCTTCGTTCTGCCGACAACATGCCCATGATGGTCGAACGTAGCTATCTACCGGTTCGTCAATTTCTGTCCCTAAAGCGACCGCTGCTGGAGCGTAAGCCGCTTTACGATGTGATTGAGCAAGACTTTCAGCAAAAGATACGCGTGGCTGAAGAGGAGTTCTATGCGAGCATAGCCCGTCCCACCGACGCCCACCTTTTGGGAATTGTCGAGGGCTCGCCTGTGCTCGATTTGGTCAGGACTACGTATAACGAGTCAAACGAGGTTGTGGAGTATACACTCTCGGTTGCTCGTGCCGATCAGTTTAAATACAAGGTTTACCACCAGCGTAGCAACTAGTGTCCGCATCGTTTCCATATGGTGATTCTTTGCATTTAACTGGTTACTACCAGATAACCAACCGAAGTGTATAATTGCACGTCAGAGGATTACTTCTAGAGAGAGGTATTAGAAATGTTCGAGAAGAGTGTCGAGGAGCTCACCGAGCTCGGCGCCCAGATCACCACGGCCGAGATTGCTCAGCAGCCCGAGCTTTGGCGTGATACGCTCAACATCTATCGCGAGAACAAGGAGGCCATCGAGGCCTTCCTGGCCGAGGCTCGCGCTATGGGCGAGGGCCGTCTGTCCGTTGTCTTCACCGGTGCCGGTACGTCCGACTACGTTGGCGATACCTGCGCCCCGTACCTGCGTCACGCTGGCAACACTGATCTCTACGACTTTAAGCCCATCGCCACGACCGATATCGTGAGCGCCCCGCGCGACTTCCTGCGCGCCGAGGATCCCACGCTCGTGGTTTCCTTTGCCCGCTCTGGCAACAGCCCCGAGAGCCTTGCCGCCGTCGCCGTTGCCAAGGAGCTCGTCCACAACGTCAAGTTCCTCAACATCACCTGCGCTCCCGAGGGCAAGCTCGCTGTCGAGTCCGCTGATGACCCCAATGCGCTGACGCTGCTCATCCCGCGCGCCAACGACAAGGGCTTCGCCATGACCGGTTCCTACACCTGCATGACCCTGCTCTCTACCCTCATCTTTGACGAGGCTTCCGACGAGCAGAAGGCCGAGTGGGTCGAGACCATCGCCAAGATGGGCGAGGAGGTCATCGCTCGCGAGTCCGAGGTTGCCGATTACCTGGCTGGCGACTTCAACCGCGTGACCTACTTGGGTTCCGGCTCCTTCGGTGGCCTTGCCCAGGAGAGCCAGCTCAAGATCCTCGAGCTCGCTCACGGTCTAGTCGCTACTTCCTACGACACCTCTATGGGTTATCGTCACGGACCCAAGTCCTTCGTCGACGACAAGACCCTCGTGTTCGTGTTCGTCAACAACGATGCCTACACCCGTCAGTACGATATCGACATCCTCAACGAGATCGGTGGCGACAAGATCGCTCAGCACACCGTTGCCGTTCAGCAGGATGGCGCTACCGTTTACGAGGGCGAGTCCTTCACCTTTAAGGGCTATGAGGCACTCCCCGAGGGCTACCTTGCCCTGCCGTTCGTGATGTTTGCCCAGGCCATCAGCCTGCTCAACTCCGTGCGCGTGGGCAACACGCCCGATACGCCGAGCCCCACCGGCACGGTCAACCGCGTGGTTAAGGGCGTGACGATTCACCCCTTCACCGCTTAATCGCGTCCCCCTGTAAGGGCGCCCGTCCGCTCATAACGGCGGGCGGGCGCTTTTTGTTTTCACTTGGACCGGGTATAAGCATCACCATAGTCAACTGCTTTAGAAGCAAGGAGTGCATATGAGCACGTACGCAATTAAGGCTGACAAGTTCTTCTTGCCGGCAGGTCCGCAGCTGGGCGGCTATCTTATGGTCGAGGATGGCGTCTTTGGCGCCTGGCAGGCCGACGAGCCCTCTTGCGAGATCAAGGACTACACGGGATCGTGGATCGCACCGGGTATGGTCGATACCCACATCCATGGCTTCTACAACCACTCAACTACCGATAACGACCCCGAGGGTATCGATATCAGCTCGACTGAGCTCGCCCGTCGCGGTACCACCAGCTGGCTACCCACGACGTTCACCGATGGCGTCGAGCAGATCAAGGACGCCTGCGCCGCCATCGCTCAGGCGGACGAGGGTCGCGGCCCCGACTTCTGCGGTGCTCGCATTCAGGGCATCTACCTGGAGGGCCCCTTCTTTACCATGAAGCACGTGGGCGCGCAGAACCCCGCTTATCTTATCGATCCCTCCGAGGAGGTCTTTGATCAGTGGCAGGAGGCTGCGGGCGGTCGCATCGTTAAGAGCGCCATGGCGGCCGAGCGCGACGGTGCCGCTGCTTATGCGGCTGCTCTGAACGCCAAGGGTGTGGTGACCAGCATCGGTCACTCCGACGCCACCTACGATGAGTGCATCGCCGCCATCAACGCCGGTGCCAGCTGCTTTACGCATACCTATAACGGCCAGCGCGGGCTGCATCACCGTGAGCCCGGTGTCGTGGGTGCTGCTATGTCCACGTCCGAGACCTACGCCGAGATCATCTGTGACGGCAAGCACGTAAACCCTGCCGCCATCAAGGCGCTGCTGCAGGCCAAGGGCTGGCAGCACACGGTACTCATCACCGACTGCCTGGGCTGCGGCGGCATGCCCGAGGGCAGCTACACCAGCGGCGGCATGGACGTCATCATGAAGGACAACCTGTGCTGGCTCGCCGATGGCAAGAGCATTGCCGGTTCGGTGCTCACGCTTGCCCAGGGCGTCAAGAACATCGTCGACTGGGGCATCGCCAGCGCCGATATCGCCATTCGCATGGCAACCGAGGTGCCGGCACGCTCCGCGCACATCGAGGATAAGTGCGGCAGCATCATGCCGGGTCGCGACGCCGACTTTGTCGTGTTCGACCATGAGCTCACCCTCGTCGAGACGTATGTTGGCGGCCAGAGCGTCGGCAACGCCTTTACCGAGTAACGAAAGAAAAAGACGGCGGGCCCGAATCTGCTCGGACCCGCCGTACGGGTTAAACGCTCAAAAGCACCTTTACAGTTACAGCTTGCTAGCGATTTTCTTTGCCGTACGCTTAACGCCGGCCACCAGGCCTCCTGCAGGATGCTCCTTCTCGTATGCTAGGCGCTTCTCGCGCTTGGCGTACTCTTCGACGATGATGTCGCCATACTCGTCTTCGATTTTGTCGAAGAAGTCGACGGCACCCTTAATTTCCTCAGCGGTCGGGTGCCCCTTTTGGACACCGCCGGTGAGTTTGAACGGCCCCCACGTATCAAAGCCGGGGCAGCCGTAGACACCCATAAAGATGGCCTGCCTCATGCGGCAGATGCCATCGATATCCTTGCCGTACCACTTGTTTTTGCCACCGTAGGTCATAAGGCCAAACACCTTGTCCTGCGGCTGCAACACGTTAGTGAGCACGCGTGCCATGTCCTTGTCGATCTCGGAATAATAGATGCCCGTGGCGACACCAATCAGATGGTATTCGTGCAGGTTGGGATACTCGTTTTTGCCGAGTGTTTTCACGTCGAGGGTATCGATTTCGGGGTGCGCCTCGACGATGGCGTCCACGAGCTTTTTCGTATTGCCGTGGTGGCGTGAGGCATAAAGAATGATGGTTCGCATAAGAAGGCCTTTCAGCTGTAATTGCATCAATGTCTGTATGGTACCCCGTTACATGGCCGGGATACCGGACGCATCGATGAGCGTGCGGGTTTGTTCTATGGTTAGGATTGAAACGGGCGCTTGCGTGAAATAAAGCAGTTGTTCGAAAGGATGGGTAATGGAATACGCTCTCTCCAACGATTCGATTTCTATTAAGGTTTCCACGGCTGGTGGCTCGTTTACCTCGATTGAGGCCGGAGGTCGCGAGTACTTGTGGCAGGGTGATCCCACCGTGTGGTCCGGCCAGGCGCCGATTTGCTTCCCGATTTGCGGAGGCTTGCGCGACAACAGCGCCATGACGTTTGCCGGGCATCATGTAAAGCTCGCTCGCCACGGCTTTGCGCGCAAGCAGGAGTGGAAGCTGCTGAGCCAAGGCGAGAACGAGTTGGCTATGTGCCTGGCTTCGGAGGATAACGCCGCGCTGCTGAGCGATTATCCGTATCCGTTTAGGCTCGTCGCCCGTTATACGCTCGAGGACAGCGCCGTGCGAGTCTCCTATGAGGTGACCAACGAGGGAACCGAGGACATGCCGTTCTTTATCGGTGGGCATCCCGGCTTTAGGTGCCCGCTCGATGAGGGCGAGGCCTATACGGACTACGAGTTGCGCTTTGAGAAGGATGAGGCTGCGGAGCTCTGCACCGCCGTTCCTTCGACTGGCTTGATTGATGTGGACAGGCGCTCCAAGAACCCCATGGTGGGAAAGACGCTGCCCCTGTCGCACGAGCTCTTCGATTTTGCGGAGACCATCTTTGACGTACTCGAGAGTCGTCAGGTCACGCTTTCCAAGAAGGGGGAGGACAAGGGCGTCCGCCTGAGCTTTGAGGGCTTTCCGTACCTCATTGTGTGGAGTAAGCCCGAGGGCGATTTTGTGGCAGTTGAACCCTGGGGCGGCCTCTCGACCTGCTCCGATGAGGACGACGTACTTGAGCATAAGCGCGGCTGCCTTGTCGCCAAGCCCAAGGAGACCATCGTTCGCTCGTTCACGATTGAGATTCTGTAATTCCGTTTTGTCGACTCGTATCGCGAGGCACAAGGAGCCTGCGAGATAAGGAGCTAAAAATGATCCTCACCGTTACGATGAACCCGTCTGTCGATACGCGCTATCAGCTCGATGAGCTCATTATCGACGACGTCAACCGTGTGACGCCCGAAAAGACCGCCGGCGGCAAGGGCCTCAACGTGGCCCGTGTGCTGGGCCAGCTGGGCGACGACGTTGTGGCAACCGGTCTGCTCGGCGGCCACATGGGCGCCTACATGGCCGAGCTCATGGACGCCAACGGTATTAACAACGACTTTGTGCCCATCAAGGGCGAGACCCGCATCTGCCTCAATATCCTTCATGCCGGCAACCAGACCGAGCTGCTCGAGAGCGGCCCGACAATTGCCCCCGAGGAGCTCGATGCCTTTACCGCCAAGTTTACCGAGCTTGCGAGCAAGGCCGACGTCGTCACCATCTCGGGTTCGCTGCCCCGCGGTGTCGAGGCGGACTACTATGCCAAGATCACGGGCATTGCCGAGAACGCCGGCGCCAAGGTGTTGCTCGATACCTCGGGTGCTTCGCTCGAGGCTGCGCTCAAGTCCGAGGTCAAGCCTGAGCTGGTTAAGCCTAACCTGACCGAAATTAACGGCCTTCTGGGCACGAGCTTTACCACCGACGATGTGGACGAGCTCCGTTCCGCGCTCGCCTCTGACGCCCGCTTCTCCGATATCCCCTGGGTCGTCGTATCCATGGGCGCTGCCGGCTCCGTTGGTTTCCATAACGGCCGTGCGTTCCGCGCCAAGATCCCCGCCGTTAACGCTACGGGCTCTGGCGATTCGACCATTGCCGGCTTCGCACATGCGATTGCTGCCGGTGCCGACGACGAGACGGTGCTGCGTACCGCCAACACCTGCGGCAAGCTCAATGCCATGGATCCCATGACTGGCCACTTGGTTATGGATCGTTGGGACGAGGTCTACAACGGCGTTGTCGTGACCGAGCTGTAGGAGCTTGTGCTGCGGCCCCGGCATCGGTTGCTTGCTTGTAGTTAGAGTCGACGACAAGTGCAGTAGCATTATGCCGGGGCGCGACGCCGACACTGTCGTGTTCAATCCCGACCTTACCCTGGTCGAGACGCATGTGGGTGGCAACAGCGTCGGTAATGCGTTTGCCGAGTAGCCGCCAAAGAAACGATCCGAGAGGGGATTTAGATGATTTACGGTGCATTGGGCGATATCGAGGAGTACCGCGGAATGCTCAAGGGCCTCGACGTGCTGATCGATTGGCTCGAGGAGAATGATCCGGCGAAGCTCGAGGTCGGCAGCCATCCGATTCTGGGCGACAAGGTCTTTGCGAACGTCATGGCTCCCACGACGCGTCACGAGGCCGAGGCTCACTATGAGACGCATCAGCGCTATCACGACCTGCAGATCGACGTTGAGGGTCGCGAGGCCTTTAAGGTTGCCACGGGCAGCCTGACGCTGGTTCAGGAGTTTGACGAGAAGGACGACTACGATTTGGTCGATTCCGACGCCTCAATCGCCGGCGATCTTGCTGACGACAAGTTTGCGCTGTTTGTTGCCGGCGAGCCTCACATGCCCACGCTCGAGTTCCCGGGCGATGGCGCGCAGCCGGTCAAGAAGATCTGCTTTAAGCTGCTTGCAGACGCTTACTGGGAGGAGTAACGAGCCGCTCGGCTGAGCTGTTCGTGTTGCGAGCGTTATCCCTTGGGGGAGCGCGCTTGGGCCCCGCTGATCGCGGTTCCTTTGGGGATTGCGGTTGGCGGGGCTTTTGTTGAGTAGGGGAGTTTCCGGCGGCGTTGTGCTTGGATTGGCGGATGCGCGCCCGAAATCGGCAACAAAAAAGCCGCCCGAAGGCGGCTATCTTGTGCAATGGAGCCAGCGACCGGGCTCGAACCGGTGACCCCCGCTTTACGAGAGCGGTGCTCTACCAACTGAGCTACGCTGGCGGCCATGTGATGACGCAACTGAGGCGTCAACGGCTGTCTATGATACGGGACATCGCAAATCCGCGCAAGGGTTCTGACGGCTTTTCTCACTTTAAATGCACTAATATTAGAGGCGTGATGTCTTGCTCTTATGGTTCTCAAGCAGAATGGGGCAGCGATGGCTCAACCCAAGATCCTTCTCACGCGTATCGACGACCGTTTCATTTACGGGCAAGACGTTGAGCTGTGGAACGAGACTGTGGGTTCCAACCTTGTCTTAATCGTCAACGATGAGATCGCGGCGGATTCGCGCCAATGGGCACCCATGAGGGTCGCGGCGCCCGAGGGCGTGTGGACGCGGTTTTTTTCGGTGCAAAGGACCATCGACATCATTCATACCGCAACGCCGCGTCAATGGATTCTCATCATGGTGGCCTCACCCGCCGATGCGCTCGCGCTGGTTAAGGGCGGTGTGCCAATAACCAAGATCAGCATTGGTCATATGCAGGCAGGGGAGGGCAAGCGTCCCGCAACGCCCGCAGTTGCCGTAGACGACACAGACGTCGCTGCTCTCAGAGAGCTGCAAAAGCTCGGCATAGAACTAGAAATCCGCTATCTCCCCAGTTCCGCCCCCGACCCCATCGGCAATCTGTTCAACTGATTCCTTGGGGACGGAGGAAAACGGATCATTTTGCCTTCGTAGGGGATCTGTGTGGCGCTGTCCGCCAAACTATGCCGGTTTACTACGATGAATTGCTTATCACCGAGCATGCCAAATTTGCAGAGAATAAAACCGCAGGTAGACGAGTTGCTAATTTTTTATAAACCAGCGTGTGGTCGGACATAGCGGGTTCATCGTAGTAATTCGGTATAGTTTTGTTATGTCACCAATTCGGTGGCATCGAAAAGAAGGATTTAGGCATGAAGCAGCGCCCGTCGGCGCTGGTGCCGGCGGGCGCTGCTGTGCGATATATTGCGTTATGGACTTAGTGCCTCATAAAGTGGTACTCGATCACATTGCTGTAGGGGTGACCCGGGCCCACAATGCCCTGCGGGAACAGCGGCTGGTGCGGCGTGTCGGGGTACATTTCTGCCTCGAGGGCAAAGCCGGCGCCCCAACCATAGTTGGCGTCGTCCTTGGCGTGCTCGTCGCCCAGCCAGTTGCCGGTGTAGAGCTGCACGCCCGGGGCAGTGGTGTAGTAGTCCATCTCACGACCGGTCCACATCTCCTCGACGTGCATCGCGCGGCGCAGGTTGCGGCCGTACTGATAGCCATCGATGCACAGGCAGTGATCGTAGCCACGGGCCTGTTTGATCTGCGGGTCGTCGGCCTCCATGCCGGGTGCGACGGGGCGAAGCTCGCGAAAGTCAAACGGTGTTCCCTCGACCGGAGCAATCTCGCCGGTGGGGATGTTCTGCTCGTTAATGGGCAGGTAGTGGGCGGCGTTGGCGACAAAGAAATGTTCGCAGTCCATGCCGGCGTTATGGCCTGCAAGGTTAAAGTACGTGTGGTTGGTCATGGACACGTAGGTGGCGCGGTCGCTCTCGCAGCCATAATCGATGCGGAAGACGCCGGTGCGCGTAACGGTAAACACGGCCGTAAAGGTTCGGTTGCCGGGCAGGCCCAGCTCGCCGTCCTTAAGCGAGGTGGTTATGGACCTCGTCGAGCTCAACATCCCACACACGTTTGTGCAGGCCGTGCTCAAGGTCGCTGTGCAGGTTGTTGGCGCCCTCGTTGGCGGGCATATGCCAGTCCGTGCCGTCGATGGCGATCGTGGCGCCAGCGGTGCGGTTTGCCACAGGGCCGATGGTCGCGCCAAAGCAGGCGGGGTTGTCAAAGTAATCCTCGAGCTTATCGAAGCCCAGCACCACATCGCGCACGTTGCCGGGAATGTCGGGCACATCGATACCAAGCACCGTGGCGCCATAGTCCATAATGCGAACGCAGATCTCGGGCCCGTTGAGGGTGTAACGATGAACGGGGGTACCGCACGGCGCGGTGCCGAAAAGCTCGGAAGTGATCATTTGGTTCCTAACATCGAGATATTTCGGACAAACTGTAGCGCGAACAGGCGAGATTATCACTACACCCCACTAAAGCAGGGGGTATTTTTCTCAAAAAAGTGATGATTGATTTACTGTGGACAAACAAAAAGAAACCCGCCGGGATGCGACGGGTTTCTTCCACAGGGGATATATGACAATGAGTTAGGCGTTTGCCTTTGCGGACTCGGCTTCCTTAGCAGCCTTGAGGTCCTCCTCGGTAAACTTGCCGGTGGTGAGCGGCGAGAGGGTGCACTTGTCCTGCTTCGCGTACTCGATGTTACGAGCGATCATCTGCTTGCGATACCAAGCGAAGAGCGCGACGTACACGACGATGGCAACGACAGTGGCGATGATCATGGTCACATCGCCCGTGGTCGCCTTGCCCACGAAGAAGGCCAGGAACTTCTCGACAGGTCCTTCCATGGTGGTCTGAGAGATCAGGCCGGTAACGCCATCGGGGAAAGCGCCGACAGTCTTAGCGGTAAAGGTGACGAAGTCGGCGACGAGGGTGCCAGCGCCCAGGAAGACGGGCAGCAGGACGGCACCGATAACGACCATACGAATCACGCGGCCGCGGGTGACGACGAGCAGTGCCGGCGTCAGGCCCATGGCGATGATGCCGCCGAGCGGCAGCAGGCCGTTCCAAGTGCCAGTCGGGGAGAGGGGGCAGGGAACGTTGGCGAGCAGCAGAGCCTCACCCAACATGATGGGGGCAAGGATGTTGGCGGCAGCCCAGATCTCGGCGCGGCCGGCGATGAAGGGCCAGTCGAGGCCGACGTTGAGGGTACGGCCCTGGAGCCACTTGCTGTTGTTGGCAAAGTCGGAGATGCCTTGAGACAGCGGCTCGACGGCTGCGATGAACCAAGAGCCGATCATCGAGAACAGCTCGAGGCAGGTTGCGGCGGTAAAGGCGAGCGTGCAGATCTGCTGCGGGGTCTGGTGCGAAAGCAGGCCGACGAAGACGCCCAGGTAGATACCAATGGCAAACTTGGAGCCCCAGAAGCCGATCATGTTGTTGAGCTTGGCAGCATCGAAGTCGTACTTATCGAGGAAGGGGAGCACCTTATCGATGATCTTGTTGAGCAGCATGGCCAGCGGGTTCATCATGTAGTTCATGTGAGTCGTGGTCATGGGGTTCTCCTCGGGAGCACCCAAAAGATCGTTGAACGTGGGCTTCATGAGGTCGGAGTTCATGATCTTCATAACGCCGACGAAGACGACGAGCAGCGTGGCGACGACGATGTTGGCACCGAAGTAGATGCAAGCAAGGCCGACAAAGGCGAGGTGCCAAACGTCAAAGATGTCGACGTCGATGGTGTTGGTTTTGGCGAGCACGATCATCACGATGTTGACGATGACGAGGACCATCAGGAAGTACAGCGTGTAGGGAGAGCCCCAGGTGATGGTGGCCAGCGGTGCCCAGCCCACGTCGGTGACGGTGAGCTGAAGGCCGGTGGACTCAACGAACGTCGTCATGGCGCTCGAGAAGGCCGTCGTCAGAATGTTGATGATGGCGCCGATGCCGGTAATGGCGATGCCGAGCTTAAGACCGCCCTCGAGGGCTTTGGTAAACTTAACTTTGAAGAGAAGGGCAATAACCGTCAAAACGATGGTCATCATAGGGGCTGCGCCAAGGTCGATCAGCGGCTGAAAGACGGCATTAGCAAACCCGATTACTGCGTCCATGTCTCCCTCTTTCCTAAAAGAGAATTTCCTTTTCCGTATGCTGCCTTAAAAAAGGAAGATGCCGTTCCCGGTCGCCATCTTCCTTAAAGCCAAAGATTGTACAGAGCGAAGCTGCAAATGATTAGTTGAGACCCTTTTCCTTGATAATGGCCTCGATCTTGTCGTAAACCGGCTTAGCCATAGCAGGCATGCGATAGAGAATCGGGCCGGCGTCGACGATCGGGGTCTTAACCTCAAAGCCAAAGTCGGTCTTGGCGATCTGGGCGAAGATGTCGTACTGAGAGAGCATCTCCTCGTTGACGTCCTTGATCATCACAGCGTCGCAGTGCAGGTTGTAGCCGCGATTCTTAAACTCGGACTCGATGGCGTCCTTGATCTGGTGGCTGGAGTTAACACCGGCGCCACAAGCTGCGAGAACCTTAATCATGATAAATTCCTTTCTCTATGCGGGTTATTCCGCGGATTCCTAAGGGTGGTTGGCTAGTCGGCAGGAAAGTTGTCGACCAAGAACTGGTAGATGGCCTTGGCGTCGGTCATGGAGAACAGCTCCTTGACGCGATCGGTGCCAAGAGCGTTAACGAAGTCCATGATCTTGGCGAGGATGCCCACCTGGGCCTCCTTGTCGTCGTTGAGGATCATGAACAGGAACGAGACGGGGAAGGTCTGCGAGGGGTCGATCATGGAGTGCCACTCGACGGGAGTTGTCAGCTTGACGGGGACGATGCGACGGGTGTGAACGAACTCGACCTCGGTGTGAGGAACGGCAAAGCTGGGCAACTCGGGGTCGACGACAGACATATCCATGCCGGTGGGGTAGCCCTTTTCGCGCTCGATGATGTTCTCGAGAAACGCGGGCGCAACATAGTTTTTGAGTGACAGCTTATTGGCGATCTCGGTAAAGACATCTTCTTGCGTGGTACGGTCGCAAACAAACACGGTGTCTTCGAAGAACAGATTGCTCTCTGCGGACATGTCTGCAACTCCTTCCGTTCCATGCAGATCGAACGTGTTCGAATCTGTTTGTTTAAGTTGCCTGTTATTTAAATCTAAGAGAATTAGTGTGTCAATCTGTTTTCTATTGTTCGGGAAAGTTCCATTTGCTTAATTGAGGCAACATTGGATTGAAATGATTTTAAAAGAGCAGCTATTTGCACATTTTTTGTCGGTCTCTTGGCGTCTAAATAAATCGTCATTCTCCGTTTGACACCGAGTTTTCTACCGTTCACCGGGAAAAACCGACCGTTTGGGGTGAGTGAGCATAACTGTTCGATTACCATAAATGCGAACAAAACCACTCAAAGGAGTAAAAATGATCAAGGCGGAGCGTCAGGATAAGGTTCGTCAGCTGCTCGAGGAGCAGGGCACGGTCTCGGTTAAAGAGATTTCTGATGCGCTAGGTGTCTCGGACATGACGGTCCGCCGCGATCTTGAGGAGCTCGCGAGCCTAGGCGAGATCGAGCGCGTGCATGGCGGAGCCCGTAGTGCACAGGGCCGTCCCCACGCTATGCTGCGCCATGAGTACTCGCACAGCGAAAAGCGCACCAAGCATGCCGAGGAAAAGCTGCAGATTGCGCGTCGTGCTGTGGAGCTTATCGAGGAAGGCTCGACCATCTTTTTGGGCACGGGCACCACGGTTGAGCAGATGGCCTCGATGCTGCCGGCGTTTCGCCTGCGCATTGTGACCAATTCGCTTTCGGTGTTTAACCTGCTCGAGGCGCGCGAAGACTGCGACCTGTGCCTCGTGGGCGGCATGTATCGCCGCCGCACCGCCGCCTTTGTGGGGCCCATGGCCGAGGATACCCTTCGCGCGCTGGGAATCGACGCAGCCTATATCGGCGCCAACGGCATTTTGAACGGCGACGTGTCCACGTCTAACATGGAAGAGGGCCGCATCCAGCAGCTCGCCTTTAGCAAGGCCGACTCGCGCTACCTGATCGCCGACTCCAGCAAGATCGGCAAGCGCGACTTCTACACCTTCTGCCGCCTGGACAATTTGGACGCTGTGGTGTGTGAGCCGGGTATCGCCGCCGAGGACCGCACTGCCATCGAGGAGCACACGCAGGTCATCTGCTAGTTCGTACTGCGGGAGATATCTTAGACCAAGCGGGCGTAGTCCTGTGACTGGTGAAAGACGTGGGCAATATAGATTGTTTCGTGCTCAAACTTGTATAGACACACGTAGTTGTTGACGGGAAACGATCGGTAATTACGTGCCGCCAGCTCTTGCATGTGCGAGAGGGGACGTAAAAGCGGCTGCTCGCGAAGCAGGTCAAGCTGATATTCAAACTCAGCGACAAAATTGCCTGCTGCACGCGGATTCTTGAGGATTTGAGCAAGGTATCCGACAATACTCTCGTACTCATATCGCGCGCTTTTGAGGATTACGACGTTATAGGTCATATTTGTCTCGTATCGAAGCCGCGAAGGATTCGTAGTCGCTGTAGTCGCCTTGCGATATTTCGTCTTCTGCCAACATCATACGAGACAGCAGTTTTGCCTTGGCGATTTCTTCTTGCATGAGGCGATACTGGTCGCTGCTGATGCAGTGCATGGCCTCGTAGCCGTTCTTGGTTACGGTGACGTCGCGCTCAGACTCAACAAGCGTGGTGAATGCAGCAGTGTCCTTCATGTCTCGGACGGGCACACAGATGGGCATAGGTATCTCCTTCGCATTGGGACATAATTGTACCACGTCAAATCAAAAA
>URZJ01000033.1 GCA_900552395.1 uncultured Collinsella sp.
ACAGGCTTCATCAGATAATCGACGGCATCGACGTCGAATGCCTCGACCGCATGGTCGCTATACGCAGTCACAAACACGATCGCCGGCGGATTTTTGAGCTTATGCAGCGCCTCGGCAAGTTGCAGGCCCGAGGCACCGGGCATCGAGATATCGAGAAACACGACATCCACGCGACTTTCCATAAGCATCTCGATGGCGGAGCGGACGCTCGACGCCTCCGTGATCGTGCCGATCTTGCCCGTTTGCTCGAGCAAGAAGCGAAGCTCCGAGCGAGCCGGCGCTTCATCATCCACAATCATCGCACGCAGCATAGGGATAAAACCTTTCGTCAACTAACTACGCCGGGCATCCGTCGCATGACGTTGAGCCCGTAGCCTTTTATTTTACTCTTGAATGTCAAAGATGCTCTCTGACAAATCAAGATGAAGAAGCACTTTGGTGCCCTTGCCCGGCGCCGATTCGACACGCGTATAGGAGTGCGGCCCAAAAAAGCGATGGATGCGCTCCGAAATATTGTGCATGGCCACACCGGCGCCGCCACCCTGGGGAGAGCTGGCGTCGGGACGGGCAGAGCGCTCGTCAAACAGTCTGGCGGCGGTACCCTCATCCATGCCCACGCCATTATCGGCCACGGCAATCAAGATTGCATCCTCGCCGTCTTGGTGAACGGTCACGTCTATCCTCAGGGCGTCGTCGTCGCCCATACCATGACGCACGGCGTTCTCGACAATCGGCTGGATCACGAACGCCGGCACCAGCGTATCTTCCACGTCCTCGGACACATCGAACGTCGCAAGCACGCGGTCCTCGCCAAAGCGGGCCTTCTCAAAGGTAAGGTAGCGCTTGGTCTGTGCGACCTCGCGCGAGACCGGAATAAGCGATCCCGAGTTGTCGAGCGTGGCACGATAGAACGATGAGAACTCACGAAGCAGTTCGCGGGCCCGCAGCGGGTCGGTGCGCGTAAACGATGCAATGGTGTTCAGCGTGTTGAACAGGAAGTGCGGGTTAATCTGCGCTTGCAGCGCACGCACCTCGGCGCGCGCCGTGAGTTCCTTTTGTACCTCGAGCTCGTGGATGGCGAGCTGTGTGGACAAGATCTCGGCAAAGCCCGAGGCAAGCGCGTACTGGGTACGGTCGACGGCGCGCGGGGTCTTGTAGTAGAACTTGAGCGTACCGACGGTACGATCGCCCACCTTGATGGGGGCGATAATGCCGGCGGGGACTTGGTTGTGCGAGCCGTCCGAGCCCACGACATCCACCATACGGTTGAACGACTGCACGATGCCATGTTCGATAACGTAGCGTGTGGCAAGCGTGTGGATGGGAGTATCGGGCAGCAGTTTTTCCTCAAACTCGCCCGCGCAGGCAAGCACGTTGTCCTCGTCGGTGATGGCCACCGTCATGGCGCGCGTCTCGGGCAAAATGCGCCGGCACACCAAACGCGCCGACTCCTGCGTCAGACCGCCCTTAATGTCCTCGAGCATGGCCGAGGCCACCGAGAGCGTCTCCTCGGTGTACTGGGAGCGCACCGAATCGGGATTGAGCGTCAAAAAGATAAAAATGCACAGAAAGATGCACAGCAGCGCGCAGGCAATCACCGTGGCGATCGGCTCGATACCGGTCACCAAGGCAAAAATAAAGTACACCAGCACGCAAATGGCGCAGGCAACGGCAATGATGCGAAAGATTGATATTGAACTATCGCGCTGGGCGCGGCGGTCGATCATTCGGCCCCCTCCAGGATACTGATCAGTTGTGCGTCACGCCAAAGCCCGTCCATGATCTTGGGCCAAAAGCTCTGGAAACGCAGATAGCTTGCAGCGTTTTGGCGCGCATAGGCCTTTGCCTCGTCGATACCATGGCGCCAGATGCGCAGGTAGCCCTCATGCTCGCGGGTAAACACGCTGCGGACCATAGCGGTCTTGCGCACGCGGTCGTCGAGCTCGCGCGAAATCCACGGGCCCGGGTAGGGCATGAGCGATGCCGCCGTAACGGGAATGAGCTCCTTTTGATGCGCGGCGAATGTCAACTTGGCCCGTTCGTAGTACCAACGGTATACATCCTGCATAAAGCGCGGTGAGCGCTTTTCGGACTCCGGAGGCAGATGGCGCACGGTCCACTCGTTATCGAACCACACGTCGTAGCCAAACATGCGCATGTTAAAGAGGTAATCCAAGTCCTCGCCGCGGGTGATAAACGGGTCAAAGGCCACACGCGTAAAGGCGCGGGCGTGCAGGGCCATCAGGCCGCCGCACACGTAGTTGGAGCGCGAGATGCGGGTGCCCGAGAGCGCCTTTTTCATCCAACGGTTGAACTCGATGCGCTTGGTCCACCAACGATGGCAGATGCCCGCCTTGTCCGTAGGAGCCAACGGCGAGCCGTCGCGATCGTAGAAATAGCCGCTCTTGACCAAGATCGGCAAGCCCTGACGTGTCTGCTGCCCCAACGCATAGGTCGCGCGCTTCATAAAGTCGGCGTCGATGACAGTCTCATCGTCATCCAAAAAGATAACCGCGTCATGCCCCAGCACAGCGGCACAGGCCAGCCCCATGTTGCGGATGGCACCGTAGCCTCGCAGGCTCACGCACTCGCCCGAACCCTTGGGCGCGATCTGAGCAACCCGGTCTGCGATGCGCGAGGCCTGGGTGTTGGTGACAACGGTGACCTTGAGCGTAGGATGAGCGTCGACAATCTCGTGCACGCGCAGCGACACATCGGCTGTGGCAGAAACGGGACAGACCACCAAAAGGATGATGCGCGGGATGTCGCGCACCTGCTCAAGCGAGGCCAGGCAGCGGTCGAGTTCGGGATTGTCGGCGTTGAGTCGTGTCGAATGGTCATAGGTGCCAGGGGCGTTTGCGCGAGCGTCATCGCCCGCCCAATACGTTGGAATCACGACCGTGGCGTTCATGCCTTACCCTCCCTGCAACACAAAAACGGGACGCCGCCAAACACAGGCGACGCCCCGCGACCTAGCTGACTCCATCATACCCACTTGGGCTAATCATTGTTCGAAAGTCAGAATGTTTATTGCGGATAACCCCAAAAGAGTATCGCGGACAGGCACAATAGCCGCTCGCTCCTATGCGGCATGCCCCGCCGCCTGAGTCATGCGGGACAGGCGGACCAGCAGCATAAAGCCAACAACCAGCAGCACGCCAATGGAAAGGACGCCCAGCGACGGGTTGCCGGTCAGCGAGGTGACGACCGACACTAGAAAGGTGCCCATGACGCTTGCATAACGACCAAAGATGTCAAAGAAGCCATAGTACTCGTTGGATTTTTCTTTAGGGATAATGCGGCCAAAGTAGCTACGGCTGAGCGCTTGCACGCCGCCCTGGAACAGGCCGACCATAATGGCAAGCACCCAGAACTCAAAGGCGGTCTTTAGGAAGAACGCGGCGAACAGCACAATGCCCATGTAGGCGGCGACCGCCACCAAGATCATATTGAGCGTGCCCACGCGTCCGGCGAGCTTGCCGTAGATGATGGCGGACGGGAAGGCCACAAACTGCGTGACGAGCAGCGCCAGCACCAGCTGGGTCGAATCGATACCCAGAGCCGAGCCGTAGCTGGTTGCCATGGAAATGACCGTGTGCACGCCGTCGATGTAGAAGAAGAACGCGATCATGTAGACCAGCACGGTCTTGTTGTGGGCGATCTCGCGCATGGTGTGTCCGACCTCGGAGAACACACCGCCCACGATGTGGCCGATGGTGTCCTGGGGACCGCGCTCGCGACCGTACTTTTGCTTATAGGTGCGAATGAGCGGCAGGGTAAAGATGAGCCACCAGGCACCGGTGATGATAAACGACAGACGCGTTGCCAGCATGGTGGGGACGCCGAGAGCGGGGCCACCCATGATAAGCGCCAGGCAGATGATGAACGGTACGGTGGAACCGATGTAACCCCAGGCATAGCCCGAGCTGGACACGGCGTCCATGCGCTCGTCGGTGGTAATGTCGGGCAGCATGGCGTCGTAGAACGTCATAGAAGAGTTAAGGCCGATGGTGCACAGCACGTACACGGTCAAAAATGCCATGGCGGACATTGGGATAGCCTGCGCCAGGCAAAGGACCAGGCCCGTGAGGAAGGAGCCCAAGAAGAACTTGATCTTGTTGCCGGCGTAATCGGCAAGCGCGCCCAGAATGGGCATGAGCATGGCAATGACTAGCGAGGCGATCGTCTGCGCGTTGCCCCAAGCGACCACCAGGTCTGCCGAGGAAGCACCGGTATTGATGGCGTTAAAGTAGATGGGCACCACCGAGGTATTGAGCAGTACGAGGGCCGAGTTGCCCACATCGTACATAACCCAGTTACGCTCGAGCTTGGTGTATTTCATGGACAGGGCCCCTTCGTATTCGCCCGGTATGCAGTTAGTTCATCGTACCCCAATTGTCCAGAGGCGCCGGTAAGGATTCGGCAAAGGGGCACGCACGAGCCCTACTCCTCGCGGTCGAACTCTTCGTCGGCGCCGAGCACGCGACCGCTGTAATTGACATGGTTGGTCACGGCTTCCATATCGCCGGTCTCGATAAAGCGGGCGACCGTGCACTCGTAATCGACCAGCGCGCGGTCAAAGACCTCGGGGAAACTCTCGTTCGAGACCTCGTCGGTAAAGGGGTTCTTCCATGCCAAGTGGCCCAGGTTGCCGGTACGCTCGGGCAGCTCGGTCGTCACACGGTGCGCAAGGCCGTCGAGCAGCGAATAATCGTGCACCAAGCCCTCGATCAGGGCAATCGCGCGCGTCTTGGCCGAACCGGCCGGCTCGATAGTGCGGTAGAGCAGCTGCATGTCGGCTACGGCGCCGGCGTACTCCCCCGCCGGGATGTCGATACCGTACACGCGCCCGGCGACGTAGCTCATCAGCACGCCGGCAACACGATTGATGCGGTCGGTAGTGACGATCTCGCCCGCCGGCGGATAATCCTCGACCGTTGCCCCATCGCGCTTGAGCTGCAGCATCAGCACGTCCAGGTCGCTTTCGAGCACGGCGTGAACTTGGCTGCCCGAAGCCTCGAGCTCGGGATCGGAGTCCACAATGCCAAACTGCTGCTCGTAGACAAAGGGGTGGGCATTGCGGTCGAGCACATAGTGCGACAGCAGGCCCAGCGCAAAGGCGCGACCCAGGTTGGCATCGCGCGGTTGCAGGTGCGACACGCCGTCGCGCAGACACGAGAACTGGCGCGACATACGCGAGCGGTGCATGACCTGAGCAAGCAACGTGCAATCGGAAACGCGCGGCGTGAGCATGTGGAAGAAAAACGGGTCGGGGCCCTGGTTGCCCAGGATAAAGGCAATACGCTCCTCGTCGGACGTGATAACGCCCTGCGGAAGACGGTCGATGCTTTCCTCGCCAAACAGATGATGCGTAATGAGCGCAGGCATAATGATCCTTTCGATTTCATTCGATGCCACCCATTATGCCCACCGCGCGCCCGTGCCAAACCTGCGGCGGTAAACGGTGGCGTGCGGACCGCTTACGCAAGCCCCAGGTGCGTCTTAACCTCGGCGGCGCGACGGCGGGACACGGGCACCGTCGAGGTCACGCGATCGAGCCTGAGCTCCATCAACCCCGTGGAGCCAATCTCAACATTGTGCACGTCTTCCAAATTGACCAGATAGCTGCGATGGACGCGGATAAAGCCCTCGGAGGCCAAGCGACGCTCGAGCGAGGAAATCGACTCATTGATCAGGTATGTCCCCTCGGCACAGACCGCATTGCAAAAATCGGCACGCGCCTCAAAGTAGCAGACATCCGCCACGGGGATGAACACCTTTTTACCCCCGCGGTCCACCGTCAGGCGAAGGGGCTGGCGCGGGGTATGGACAGCGCGGCGAACACCCAGGGCGGTTTCGATCTTGTCGAGCGCCTTCGACAGGCGCGCGTCCTCGACCGGCTTGACGACATAGTCGACAGCATCGAGGTTATACGCGTCGGCCGCGAACTCTGCAAACGCCGTCACAAACACCACCACCGGCGGCGTCTTTAGGTTTTGCAGGGTCTCGGCTAGCTCAATTCCCGAGCGGCCGGGCATCGTGATATCCAAAAACAGCACGTCGGGCTTGTTCGACAGAATCGACTCCACGGCCTCGGGGACATTACCCGCCTCGGCAATCTGTCCCACACGTGCATCCTTTTCCAGCAGATAACGTAGCTCAGCCCTAATAGGAGGCTCGTCATCAACCACCAAGATGTTCCATTCCTCGGACATATGCGCTTCCCCTCTTTTTCACTCAATCCAACCGCGTGCTACACCGTCAGCGGCGCCGGCTCATGCGGCTCGCCGTTCAACTCAACGATGACCTGCGTTCCCACACCCTCCTGGGACTTCACGCGTATGCCAGAATCTTCTCCGTAAAAGAAATGGATGCGCTGAAGTACGTTAAAGAGCGCCAGGCCGCAACCTCGCTTGACGGAGCCGTCGGCGGTAATGCTCTCGGGCTCTTCTCGGCGATGTTGCTCAAACAGATGCGCGCAGACTTCTTCGCTCATACCGATGCCGTCATCTTCGACGATGATCTCCAGACCGTCATCGGTCTCAAAAGCCCCAACACGAATAGAAAGCGGCTCGGTCTCGCGCTGGGCATGCTTGATGCAGTTTTCGAGCAGCGGCTGCAAGATAAACGGCGGCACCATGCTGTCGCGCACCTCAAAGTCGATGTCGACCGAAACGCGCAGACGGCCGTCGCCATACCGGGCCTGCATAAGATTGATATAACGAGTGCCCTGTTCCACCTCATGCTCGAGCGTGGTGAGCGTATCGGAGTCAGAAAGCGTCTGACGATAGTAATTGGAAAAGTCGATCAGCAGCGATCGCGCCTTGTCAGGCTCGGTTCGCACGAGCGACACGATAGTGCTGATGGTATTGAACAGAAAATGCGGGTCGACCTGCGACTGCAGGGCGCGCAGCTCCACGCGGGCCGTAAGCTCGTCCTGGCGCTCGAGCTCAAAGCTGGCGAGCTGCGTGGAAATGAGATCGGCAAAGCCCGAGGCCAACGCCGTCTGGCGCATATCGATGCTGCTCAGGCGGGGATAGTACAGCTCGAGCGTACCCACGCAATGCCCGCGCACGGTAAGCGGTGCGACAATACCGGCGCGCAGGCGGGGAAAATAGCCACCCGTCTCATTGGAGGTGTCACGCGAAAACACGCTCTGCTCGCCCGTCTCAATCACACTGAGCGTGGTCTTGAGCACGACCGGGGTGCCGGCGGGACACTTTGTCGAATCCTCGCCCCAACTTGCCAACACCTGCTTGCCGTCGGTGAAGCAGATGGCCGAGGCGATAGTTTCGGACAGAATGATTTTGGAGGCGCCCAGGGCAGCTTCGGGCGTAAGGCCACGCGACGTGTAGGCGAATATTTTTGATGCGATGGCGAGTGTACGGTCGGTTGCGCTCGATGTGAGGTCGTCGGGGACCACAAAGACATACGAGAAAAAGAAGCACAGCATGACCAGACCGGCAATAACGACAACGCCCGGAACGGGATTGGGATTATCGGTTAAATCCCAGATAAGCAACAGGATAAGCGCCGGAACGACAACACCGAGCAGGATGGCCTGGACCACATGCTGGGCCGTACGAAAGACCTTGGTAGAGTTGTAGCTCTTGCCCAGAATCAGCCTGTTTAAATCCACCGTCATCCCCTTTTATCTACCGCACCCATAGCAATAAAGAGGGCCGCAAGCGACCCTCTCCATTGCATTATGCAATCAAAAACTGTGTTTTACATCCAGCCATCGACAAACGGTATCTTAGGCGCTGTATTTGTTGGCCTCGCCAAAGGTGCCAGCCTCGACGATCCAGCCGTCCTTCATGATGACGTCCATGTTGTCGGTGTTGAGCACGTGGATGTCGGCGGCGACGTCACCGTTGACGACCAGCAGGTCGGCGCACTTGCCGGCCTCGATGGAACCGGTCTCGTCCTCGATGTGGCACATCTTGGCACCGTTGAGGGTGGCGCAGGTGATGGTCTCGACCGGGGTGAAGCCGATCTTGTCGACGAACTCGTACATCTCCTCGATGGAGCAGGTGCCGTACGGGGTGACGAAGGAGAAGGAGTCGGAGCCGATCGTCATGACGACGCCGCGCTTCTTGGCCTCGCGCAGGCAGTCGTAGTTGCGCTGCAGCTCCTTCTCGACCAGGGTGCCCTCGTACTTGTCGTGCAGCTCGGGGACGTAGACGGGCGGATAGGTGGCGTACCAGGTGGGCAGGAAGGCGATCGTCGGCGTGAAGAAGGTGCCCTGCTCAGCCATGAGGTCCATGGTGCGCTCATCGATATCGAAACCGTGGATCAGCTGCTCGCAGCCAAAGCGGACGGAATCGTAGGCAGCGGCGTGGTTGTTGTAGCAGTGGCTCCACACGGGGATGCCGACCAACTTGGCCTCTTCGATCACGGCCTGGATCTCCTCGGAGCAGTAGTGCTGGTCGCGACCGGAGTCCCAGCGCCAGATGCCGCCACCGGTAGCCCAGATCTTGATGGCATCGGGGTTCTCGCGCAGGCGACGACGGACGGCCTTACGCAGATCCCAAGGACCGTCGACCTGATCGCCCCAGGGGTGCGATTCCTTGTTGAGCTCCTGGCTGCAGTGGTGGGAGTCACCGTGACCGGCAACACGGCAGAAGCCGAGTCCGGTGGCCAGAACGCGCGGGCCCTTGAAGACGCCCTTGTCGATGCAGTCGCGGATCTGGATACCAAAGCGGCCGATCTCGCAGACGGTGGTGAGGCCGTGGGTGAGGCAGTCGTAGGCCTGCTTGACGGCGACGGCCTGCTTCTCGAGGAGCGGCTGCATAACCCAATCGGTGTCATCGTCGGTCAGGTTGCCCGAGAAGTGCAGGTGGGTGTCGATCAGACCGGGAAGGACGGTCTTGCCGGCGGCGTCGATAACCTCAACGCCCTCGGGAAGGTCCTGCATAGTGCCGGCGTACTCGATCTTGCCGTTGTCGTCGACGAGAACGAGGGAGTTCTCGACCGGCTCGGCACCGGTACCGTCGATGAGCTTGCCGCCAACGATTGCATACTTAGTGGACATGGTTCCTCCTTATGGATCCATATAGTGGGCGAGGCCGTGTTGGGTTAAGGCCTCACAAAGCTACCCAAGTGGTGCCGGGTTCGGTGCGCGGGAGAGAGGATTCCGCGCACCCGATCCGCCCCGGCCAGGCGTTACTTTTTGCGGGAATTGGTGAAAGCCATGAGGGCCAGGCCAATGGCCAGCCAGCCGATCACGATGCTCCACTCCACCATGTTGAGGGAGGCGGGAGAGAACGGGATCACGAGCAAGCCGATGATGACGGCGCAGGCAGCGACAGCGAGGCAGATGCCAAACTTGCCGCCGGGCACCTCGTAGGGACGAGGCAGGTCGGGCTCGGTGAAGCGCATGCGCAGGCAAGCGAGGGCGACCATGCCGCAGGAGAAGATGAAGGCGAGAGCCGACACGTTGGTCAGAGGGATGAGCATGTTCTTGCCCAGGAACGGACCGACGACGGTGATGACGCCCAGAACGACACAGGCGAGCTTGGGAGCGCCGGACTTGGGATCGACCTCGGCGAACTTCTCGGGCAGCTGGCCCTTTCGGCCCATGGCGAGCATGATGCGGCTCGTGGCGCCGTAGAAGGAGTTCATCGGGCCCATGGGTCCAAGCGTGGCGATGACGAGCATGGCCAGGTACAGGAGCATGTTGATGCCCTTGAGGCAGGCAAGCGCGGGAACCGGGCTCTTAACAAACTCATGCCAGTCGAGGATGGTGCCGAACGAGTAGATGCAGACCATGTAGAAGCCACCGGCGGCCAGCAGGGCCAGGGAGATGATCTTGCCGAACTTGTTCCAGTTGAGGCCCTCGGCTGCTTCCTCAGCCTGCTGAGGAATGGTGTCGAAGCCGGCGTAGAAGAACGGGGTCAGAACCAGGACCGAAACGATGCCTGCGAACAGGCTGGTGCCCTCGGTAGCAGGCTTGCCGCCGCCAGCACCGGTGACCTGGGAGAACACGGGCATGGCGTTGTCCGGCGAGCCGGTGAACAGCGAGACGCCCATGGCGAGCAGCATGCCGCAGAGCAGGGCCTTGGTCAGGAAGGCCTGGAGCTTGGCGGCCGAGCTGGCACCGCGGAAGTTGAGGAAGATGACGTAGGTTGCAAAGCCGAGCGCGATCAGCGTCGGGAACAGGTAAACGTCGGCGCCCAGGATGGTGTAGAGCTTGACGGCTCGCAGCCACTCAAGGCCGGGCAGGCTGCCGAACATCTCGGACACGAGGGTCGAGATGGCGATGGCCTCCCACGGGCACAGGATGCCGTTGCCCAGGGCCAGGAGCCAGCCGGTGATGTAGCTCATCGTACGGCCAAAGCTACGATCGACATACTCGACGATGCCGCCCGAGATGGGGATAGCAGCCGTGAGCTCACCGAAAACAGCTCCGACGGGCACGAGAAAGATTGCACCCAAGAGGAATGCGATCATAGCGGGAACGGGACCGCCGCCCACGACCATCCAGTCGCCGACCTGCAGAACCCAACCGGTACCGATGATGGCACCGAAACCGATGGTGAAGAAGTTCCAGAGCGAAAGCGTTTTCTTCATGCCACCGTTACCTTCGACTGCAACTTCTGCGTTCTTGTCCGCCATTGTTCCCCTCCTTTCCTTATTGACGCCTCTTTGACGTCACCCCTTGCGCGGTCTGTTTTGCCGCGCGCTTTTATTTCGTGGCTTTAAGATACGGCCTTGGCACAGCAGCGCCGCTTGCGGCTCGACCGAAGGCAGAACCGCAAAACGAGCGGCGCCGTTTTTGGGACGAACGGCACGGTTTGCCGCTCATTGTTGTCGCCCGTCCGACGGACGTACGCTCATCGGACGCATATAGAGATGTTTTTGAGGCCGTGTGTTTTGCGCCTTTCGTACCGTTTACCGAGCTTTTGACGCGCGGACCCATTTGTTGCACATCTTTTTTGTAGGATAGACAGGTTATACATGAGACAAGGCGGTACGAATGGCATACGGATACAACGACGGTGATCAACGGCGACAAAGCGTTCGCCTTGCTGGCCGCACCACGCCGACGCCCAGAAGTGCCACGAGCAGCTATCCGCAACGCCCTCAAGAGCAACCCAGGCCTTCGTCTCGGCAGCAGACAAACAGAACACGGCAGAGTGGCCGTCCGAGCACGGGCACAAGCGCACAGCAAGATAGCCGCTTGGGCGCGCGCACTCGACAGCGCCAAGCCGAGGTTCCGCAACTGCGCCGCAACGGCGCACGTCAGCCCGGCATCCATATCAACCGCTTCTTTTCGCATCCCCAAGGCGGACGCGACGGCAAGCCCTACCGCTCGACATCGTACGTGAATGCCCCCGCCCTGCCGGCTCGTCGGCTTTGCCTCGCACTGTGCTCTATCCTCATCTGTCTGGTCTTTGTGCTTATGAGCTCCTGTATGTCCCACGGCTCGGCCGGTCTCGAGCCCACCGCCGAGGACAAGCTGCTCAAGGCCCCCGTCGCGCCCGGTTATTCTTTCGCCTTTTCGACCCCGCGCTCGCAATGGCAAGCCGGCACGATGCCCCATATCTATCAGATCGACCCTGCATGGTCGGAGCTGCCTTACGCCGGCGGTACCATCCGCCAAAATGCCTGCGGGCCTACGTGCCTCACCATGGTCTATATCTTTAAGACGGGACGCACCGATATGACTCCCGTCGATATGTGCGCGCTTTCCGAGGCAGGCAATTACGCCCCCACCGGTGCAACCGAATGGTCGTTTATGACGAGCGGTGCGTGGCAGTTGGGACTTAACGGAACGGGGCTTCATAACGATCGCGACTCGATGACTCAGGCGCTGCGTTCGGGAGCGCCCGTCATCGCCGCCGTTCGGCCGGGCACCTTTACCAACGTGGGCCACTACATTGTGCTTTACGGTATTGACGACGCCGACCAGATTGAAGTCTTCGATCCCAACTCGGCCAGCCGCAGCGCCCGCCGCTGGGGCGTTGTAGAGGTCCTTAACGAAGTCGAAGCCATGTGGGCCTACTACTAGTCATTGGGGACAGACTTAAATGAGTGGTCTCTGGATGCCCGGAACTGCCGGCACGGAAGGCGCATCCCGCTTTGAAGTTCGATAGCGGGATGCGCTTTCCGTTAGCGGCCTGCTTGGGAAACTGAGAGCCACTTTTCGGCATATTTCCGGGATGCATTTTCCGTTTGAGGGCCTCAAGGGAAACCGCGTCCCATGTTGGAAGCTCATTCTGGGATGCGCTTTCCGCAGTTGATCGATGCGGGCTTTAAGGACTATCCCAAGCTGCCGGCGGAAAAGGAATGTCCCCAAGTGCCGGATTTCCGCAGTCATTGGGGACAGACTTAAATGAGTAGTCGTTTAAGTCTGTCCCCAACGACTGCCCACAGAATGAGGGTCTCATCGGGGACTAGGTAAATAGCAAAAGCCCCCGCGGCCGAAACGGGCCGCGGGGGGCAGCAGACTTGCAAGGGTTAACTCAAGTCCTCGCCATTTGATGCAATGACCTTTTGATACCAGCAGAAGCTGTCCTTTCGGTAGCGATCGAACGTGCCTTTGCCCGCATCATCGGCATCGACATAAACAAAGCCATAGCGCTTCTTCATCTGCCCCGTCGAGGCCGATACCAGATCGATACAGCCCCACGGCGTGTATCCCATCAGGTCAACACCGTCCTCGACAATTGCATCGCGTAGCGCAAGAATATGCCTGCGCAGGTAATCAATATGATACGCATCGTGGACTTTGCCGTCTTCCAGCGCATCGAGTCCGCCCACACCGTTCTCGGCGATAAAGAGCGGAAGATGGTAACGATCGTGGTAGCCGGCAAGCGTCACGCGCAAACCCAGCGCATCGATCTGCCATTTCCAGGCAGTCTCTTTATCCTTGAGGTACGGATTGCGCAGCGTCGGGAACACGTTGCCCTCCGCCTTCTCAGCGATCACCTGGTCATCGGCGCACACCAAGCGCGAGCAATAGTACGAGAACGAAATGAAGTCGACGGTATGCTCGGCCAGATACTCCGTATCGCCCGGCTCAAAGGGCACGTGAACACCCTCTTTCTCGAGCGCACGCAGCTTCCAAGTAGGATAGGCGCCCGCAGCCATCACGTCAGTGTAGAAGTAGCGGCCGCGGTCCTCCTCATACGCAAGCCATACGTCCTCGGGCGCACAACGGTACGGATAGGTCGCACCGGCAGCGATCATGCAACCCACCTTGTTTGCGGGATCGATCTTGTGCAGGATCTCGACAGCGCGAGCGCTCGCCATAA
>URZJ01000034.1 GCA_900552395.1 uncultured Collinsella sp.
CATTGACCAACATACTGGATTACGCGTTTTATGTATCCTTCTTTCCGCAGCTGGTAGGCAGGAACCTGCACCGCGGCTTTGCCCAGGCAGACGCGCAGAGTACGCTCCCCTGTCTTGCCAAAATCGAGCGCATGGCGGGCGCTCGGGTTCGTGGCCATCAGTACGTCCTTACGGGCAGTCTGAGACCACTGAACGGCATTGACGAGCGCGACCTCCTCGCCCGCGAGAATCTCGGGAATGGTCTCGGTAAACTGATTCCAGTGGGACTTGCTGCTCGAAAGCATGGTGCCAACAAGTACCGCATAGCCGAGCTTGAGGTCCTCGGGGTCCGCCGCGCGTACAAGGTCGAGGTCACACACGACCAAGCCCGGCTCGGGACGGAACGCGATAGCGGGAAGCGCATGCGCCGACGAGGCGACAAGCGGCTTCATGGTCGTCGCGACCGTGAGCATGGCGTCGAACGTCGTCGGCAGCAAGGCGCACTCGGTGCGACCGCACCACTGATTGGCGCACCAGCAAACAACCGAGCAGGTCGCCGTGTCGCCGACAGCGACAACGAGATCATCGCAGGTAATGCCGTTAGCCGACAGCGCGCCAAAGACGGTATCGGCATCGACCAGCGTAGCACCGGCAGGCGAAACCTCGAGGACGAGCGGCGACACGGCAAAACCGGCGTCAACAAGTGCATGCTCGACAACCTCGCCAAAACGCTCGGATGTGGCGTCGTTCCAAACCACCATCGCACGCTTAGGCTTGCCCACAGCCGAGGCAAACATGCGCGACAGCTCCTCGAACGCCCCCAATCCGACGCGGACATCGACACTGCGGTTTTGGAAATTGATAAGTTGACGGCGAATCATAGCAGTCCACGCTCCAAAAGCATCTCGGCACAAAAGTAGGAAACGTCCTCGAAGGACTTGTTGCGAATATCAAGGGTAATATCGGCCGCCTGGCGATACAGCGGACGGCGATGCTCAAACAAGCGCGCAGCGTGCTCGGGCGAGCGGAAATCGGGCCGGGTATCGGAGCGACGAATCTGGCGCAACGAGTCCTCAAAGTCGCCTTCGAGGTACACGCATGTACCCATCTCGTGCATCAGCTCAATGTTCACCGGCGTCTCGACGATGCCGCCCCCGCACGATACCAGCAGGCTGCGCTCGCTTTGAAGCGAACGGAGTGCCGAGGTCTCGAGCTCGCGAAAACGATCCTCGCCCTCGGTCTCAAATATCTCGGTCACCGACTTGCCGCATCGACGCACAACCAAGCGATCGGTATCGATGAATCGACGCTTGAACATAGTGCCCACATTGCGCGCAAGCGTCGACTTGCCCGCGCCCAAAAAGCCGATAAAGAAGATATGGTCGCAGCCGTGTTTGATGTGCTGAGACATGGCGAAACCTATTCCTCGCAGGGAAGGTCGCGCAGGGCCCGGCGCTCAAAGATACGGAAGATCTGCGTGTACCACAGGTCCTGGGTTGCCTGCGGCTTGACCAGAATAGTGTCAACGCCGGCAAAATTACCGCTCCACACGTCCGTGTACAGCTGATCGCCGATCAGCACCGCCTCGTCTGCCGTGGCGCCGAGGCGCTTAAGACCCGCCTTCAAGGCAAACGGGGCGGGCTTCATGGCGTGGCTAATGGCCTCGAGTCCCAGCTCGCGTGCAGAGCTCATGACCTGGTCGCGATGCCAGTTGTTGGACACCATGCACAGCTTAAAGCCTTTGGCGCGGGCGGCGTCGAGCCAAGCGGAAACCGCAGTGGGAACCTGCTCGGTGTCGCGCGGCACCAGAGTGTTATCGCGATCGAGCAGAATGGCGCGTTTGCCGTCGGCCCACAGGGTATCAAGGTCGATGCGATCGACCGAGGCAACGTATCGTTTGGGGCTAAAAATCCTCATGCTAATTCCAAGACTGTTGATGCTCTTCGTAGGTTTGCGAGAAGTACTCCTCGTCCTGCGTAATGTAGAAATACAGGTCATCGGAGTCGGTCGGCTCAAGCGTGGCCTTGAGTGCCTCGAGCGACGGAGAGCAGATGGGCGTGGGTGGCAGGCCCTCGTGCTTATAGGTGTTATACGGGCTATCGCTCTGCAGGTCGTCGGCGGTAACCTCGCCGCCGGTGACATACATCATGGTCGCATCGCTGTTGAGATAACGCAGACCGTCGAGCTTGCCGGCAAGGCGGTTGTAAAAAACCGAGGCCACGTGCGCACGTTGGTCGGCGTTGAGGCCCTCGCGCTCAACAATAGAGGCCAAGTTGACGATGTCGTAGTCGGACATCTCCACACCGTAGCGTTCCTTGATCTTGGCCTCGCAGCTCGCAAAGTCAAGCGACTTGTACTCGGTCTTAAACTGATCGAGCATGGCGCGAATCACATCATCGGCCGTCGGCGAATCACCCAACGAATAGGTCTTGGGGAACAAGAAACCCTCGAGCGAATCGTTGGCGGCGCCCTTAAGGAAGCTATAGTCGTCCACGTAGTTAGAGGCCTTGGCCTGATTGAGGAAGTCTTCCTTAGAGATGCTGTCGTAGGCCTGGGCCACACGGTCCGCGACTTGATCGACCGTCAGGCCCTCAGGGATAGTCAGCGCATTGGAGCCCGCGTTGGGGCCTTCCATGAGCTGCTGGACGACCTTGGTCGCATCCATGAGCGTGGAGAACGAGTAGGTGCCAGGCTTAAGCGACATATCGGCGTTGAGCTTTTTCACCGCCGCGTAGTAATCCTTAGGATTTTCGACGATATGGTTCTCGGAGAGAATCGAGGCGATCGTATCGCCCGAAGCACCGTCGGGAATGGTCACCGTAACCTGCTGACCAGCCGTGACCTTCGTATCCTCACCGGTAAAGAAGCCCTTGACGGCAGGCACGACAAAGAAAGCGATAGCAGCAAGCGCGATTACGGCCACCACGACGCCGACAATCATAGGCACCAGGGAGCTTTTCTTTTGGGCACCGCGACGAGCATGCGTGTTGTAGCTCGAGCGGGTCGCCGGAGCAACGCCATGCGAGCCGCGAGCGTGATGCGAATGCGATTGGGGGGCCTGCGTTCTCTGGGTAGGTGCCTGCTGCTTAAAGCGAGTACCGCCTGCGGGCTGAGCCGAACGAGCAGTGGGCTGCTGAGCCGCGTGAGAAGCCGGATGCTGAACCGAACGAGCAGAAGGCTGCTGACCCGTCCGTTGAACAGGTTGGGCCGAACGAGAGGAGGACTGCACCGGACGCGCGGCAGACTGAGCTGCGCGCTGGGTCGGCTGTGCCGGACGCTGGCCAGGCTGGGCAGGGCGCGGCGTAGGCTGCCCCTGGCGATTCGGCTGGCGCGGATCGGAAGCGCTAGGCATGCGAAACCTCCTCGTTTTTGCGATCGAGCCACGTCTGCAAGAACAGGCTGGCGGCGATCATGTCAATCTTGCCCCTCATCTGCTTTTCGTTGAGTCCCTGCTCGCGCAGGATACGCTTTGCCTCTTGCGAGGACAGGCGCTCATCCTCAAACTCAAGCGGAAGATCGAGCTCTTGGGCAATCTTTTGCGCAACGGCGGCAACGCGCTCGGCCTGGGGGCCGGGCTCACCGGCCATGGTCAAGGGACGTCCGCTTACTAGGATATCGGGCTCATAGTCCTCAACCAGGTAACGGAACGTCTTGGCCATGCCAGTGACCTCGGCAGCCGGGAGCACCTTGACGGGCATTGCCATCTTGCCATCACGGCTCGAGACGGCAATGCCAATCCGGGTCTCCCCTATGTCCAGCGCGAGCGCGACCACAGCGACTACTTAAGCGCCGAGCGCGGTCTTGGCAGCCGCGAGGGCATCGGCGATACCGGCAGCGTTCTTGCCGCCAGCCTGGGCCATGTTGGGACGACCGCCACCGCGACCGTCGACCAGGCCCGCGATCTGCTTGATCACGTTACCGGCGTGGAAACCGGCCTTGACGGCGTCATCGGAGCCGGCAGCGAGCAGGGCCGGGGTGCCCTTTTCGGTCACGCTAGCGACGACGCAGGCGACGGGGCCGGCGACCTTCTGGTGCACGGTATCCCACACGTTGCGCAGGTCGGCAGCTTCAAGGCCCTGGAGCTCAGCGACGACGAGCTTGTAGCCATTGACCTCGACGGCACCCTCGATGGCGCCGGAGATGGCGTCGGAAGAGCCACCGGTCAGAGCCTTCTTGAGCTTGCCGGCGGTCTCGCGCAGCTCGGCCTGCAGGTTCTCCACGCGGGCGGGAACCTCGTCAACGCGGCACTTGAGCGCAGCGGCAGCGGCGTCAACGAGCGCCAGGCGGTCGGCCATGTAGTCGAGAGCGCCCTTGGAGGTCACGGCCTCGATACGGCGGACGTTGGAGCCCGTGGAAGACTCGGAGATGATCTTGAACAGACCGATCTCGGCGGTGTTGGCGGCATGCGTGCCACCGCAGAGCTCGCGGGAGAACGGCTGGTCCTCGGCGCCCACGGAGACAACGCGGACGACGTCGCCGTACTTCTCGCCAAACAGGGCGATAGCACCGGCGGCCTTGGCCTCGTCGATGGCCATGACGCGGGTCACGACCGGCTTGGAAGCGAAGATCTGCTGGTTGACCAGGTCCTCGACAGCCTTGAGCTGCTCGGAGGACAGGGCCTCGAAGTGCGTGAAGTCAAAGCGCAGGTGCTCGGGCGTCACCAACGAGCCAGCCTGGGAGACATGCTCGCCCAGGACCTGCTTAAGCGCGGCGTCGAGCAGGTGCGTGGCGGTGTGGTTGCGACGCAGGAAGCCACGGCGCTCGGCGTCGAGCGCGGCGGTCACGGTAGCACCGACGGTCAGCGTGCCCTCGGCAACGTGAGCAACATGGGCATACAGGCCGTTGTGGTTCTTGGTATCGGAAATGGTCAGCGCAACGCCCTCGGCGGAAAGCTCGCCGGCGTCGCCCTGCTGGCCGCCCATCTCGGCGTAGAACGGGGTGCGGTCGAGCACGACCTCGACGTCCTCGCCGGTGGCAACGGACTCGACGGTCTCGCCGTTGCGCACGATGGCGACAACCTTGGCGCCATCGATGACGTCGTTGTCATAGCCGTCGAACTCGGTCGCGGCAACCTTGTCGGAAAGCTCGACCCACACGTCGTTGAAGCTGCCCCAGGCATCGCCCTTGGCGTTGGCGCGGGCGCGGGCCTTCTGGTCCTCCATGCAAGCGGTAAAGCCATCCATGTCGACGTCGTGACCGGCGGTGCCGGCGATCTCGACAGTCAGGTCAATGGGGAAACCAAAGGTGTCGTGAAGCTTAAAGGCAACATCGCCCGGAAGGACAGCGCCGTCGGCGAGCGCGGCCAGGGCCTCGTCCAGGTAAACGCGGCCGTTGTCGAGCGTCGTTGAGAAACGCTCCTCCTCGGAGGCGACGATGCCCTTAACGAGCGCGACGTTCTTGAGCAGCTCGGGATAAGCCTCGCCCATCTGAGCGTTGACCTCGTCGATAAACTTGGTCAGGAAGGCGCCCTCGATGCCCAGCAGACGACCGTGGAACACGGCACGACGGAGCAGGCGGCGCAGGACGTACTCGCGGCCCTCGTTACCGGGCAGGATGCCGTCCGAGATCATAAAGTCGACGGCACGGGAGTGGTCGGCGATGATGCGCAGGGAGCGGCTGGCGCCGGAGTAATCGTCGGCGTCATAGGTCTTGCCGCTGATCTCCTCGCCGAGTTTGATGAGGTGCTGCATCAGATCGCCGTCGTAGTTAGCGGTCTTGTGCTGCATGATGGCGGCCATGCGCTCCAGACCCATGCCCGTATCGAGGTTGCGGTGCGGCAGCTCCGGCATGGAGCCGTCCTCCTGGCGGTCGTACTGGGTAAAGACGAGATTCCAGAACTCCAAGAAGCGGTCGCAGTCGCAGCCGGGCTTGCAGTCGGGGCTGCCGCAACCGACCTCCTCGCCCATGTCAAAGTAGATCTCGGAGCACGGACCGCAGGGACCGGTGGGGCCAGCGGCCCAGAAGTTGTCGTCCTCGCCCAAGCGGGAGATGTGGTCCTCGGCAACGCCCAGGGAGCGCCATACGTCATGGGTCTCGTCGTCCTCGGTAAAGACGGTGAAGTACAGGCGATCGAG
This sequence comes from uncultured Collinsella sp., assembly GCA_900552395.1. Lineage (GTDB taxonomy): Bacteria > Actinomycetota > Coriobacteriia > Coriobacteriales > Coriobacteriaceae > Collinsella. The sequence continues at coordinate 6,054 of URZJ01000034.1, forward strand.
CGCCAGCTTAAACTCCTTGGTGATGAGCTCAAAGGCCCAAGCGCAGGCCTGCTGCTTTGAGATGCCGCCAAAGGAGAAGTCGCCGAGCATCTCAAAGAAGGACAGGTGACGGCCGTCCTCACCGATGCAATCGATGTCGTTGGTGCGGACGCACTTCTGGCAGGAGATCGCGCCGATCTCCTTCATGGTCTTCTTGCCCTGGTAGTACTCCTTAAACTGATTCATGCCGGCGTTGGCAAGCAGCAGCGAAGGATCGTCGGGGACGAGGGACGAAGAAGGGTAGAGCTTAAGACCGCGCTCCTCAAAGAAATTGAGGAACTTAGAGCGGATCTCGGCCGTAGTCATTGACGGGTAGTCAGCACTCATAGAGGGAATCTCCTCGGTTTCACATCGAAACAGTTCAAACGTAACGATATTACCATCCCACCGCGCAAGTGCAAAAAAGAGGGCCGGCACAATGCCGGCCCTTCAGCGAAATTGCATGTTAGCGCGTATGAATGTTAACGCGAATTACCCCGCTACTTGTCGTCATCGTCCATGGAACCGTCAATGCCGGTTTTGGTGTCGTCATCCGTGTTGGAATCGTCATCCTTGGCGAAGGGGTTCTTGAAAAAGCCTGTCGCATCGGGCTGCAGGTCCGAAAGCTTGATCCAAGGATTATCGAGCTCGGGCTTGGGCATAGCTTTAGCCTCGGGCGCAGTCTCGTTACCGATGAGCTCGGACTCATAGATGAACGTATCGTCCCCAAGCGCGTCGTAGGCGGCGACCGGGTTACCCTCGGTATCGCGATACGGCGTGCCCTTAAACACGGCGCCGTCGTATGCCACGAGCTGACGGCCGGTCTCGTTCTCAAAGAAGTAGACGAAGGTGCCCTTGAGGGCCGCGCACAGCGGAATGGCGATAACCATGCCGATGGGACCCATGAGTGCCGAACCGACAACGAGAGCCGTCAGGCTCATAACGGGATGCACCTGCACCGAGCTCTGCATGACCTTAGGCGAAATCACGTTATCGGTGACGTTTTGAGCCACCATGGTCACGACAAGCGTCCATAACGCCAGCATAGGGCTGAACATAAACCCAAGCACCGTGGCGATCGCCGCGCTCACCCAGGGACCAACAACCGGAACCAAGTGCATAATGCCGGTGAAGATGGCCATGAGCGCTGCATATGGATGGCCAATGAGCGTAAAGCCGATAAAGGCGAGGATGCCACCGCAGATGGACGTCACGACCATACCGCGCATGTAGCCGCCGACAGAGCGAGAAAGGATGGCGACCATAAAGCGGTACGAGGTCTCCTTCTCCTGACCGATGATGGTGCAAATCTCGTGGTGCATGCGAGGGTAGTCGCAAGCCATCCAGTAGGCAAGAACCAGACCAAGGAAGATCACGAACAGCTGCGAGGCCGTATTGGTGATGAGCGGGAACACACCGCGGCCAAGCTCGGCAGCGATCTGAGACACATACTTCGATGCCACGGTAACCAGCGACGAAAGATTATCGTCCAAATACTCCATGAGCGGCGTGTTGTTGAGCGTCTTGACATGCGAGACCATCTCGTTGAGGTCGCCACCCGCAACACGAAGCAGCTCAGGCAGACGGCTCAGGACTTCCATGATCTGACCAAAGAGAATCGGCGACAAGATGCAAACGACACCGACGAGTACGGCAACAACAACAATAAGCGCGATAAGCGAACCGATGCCGCGATTCACGCCATGGTGCTCGAGCCAGTTGGTGATCGGGGACATCACAAAAGCAATGATGGAGCCAACGGCAAGGAACTCAATAACCGGTGCCAGGATGCCCATAAGGTTAAAGATGACAGCAGCAATAACAATGCAGCCGACAACAGCCCAAATGCGCAGCGTCAGAATGCGGGTGTCGCGCAGCGCGCGATCGGTTTGTTGGGGATGCTCACTCATGAACGAACCATCACTCCGTCGGGGTCGATCTTATCCTGAATCTTCTTGAGCGTGCGGCGCAGCAGACGCGAAACCTGCACCTGGGAGATACCCAGCTTCTTGGCAATCTCGATCTGGGTCATGCCCTTCACAAAGCGCAGCTCGATAACCTCACGCTCGCGCGGCGAGAAATCGCGGATGGCTTCCTCGATCACCAGGCGGTCATCGGTAAAGTCGAGCTCGTTGTCGTCGTCGGCGTAACGGTCAAGAATCGAGGGCGCATCGTCGGAATCGGACGCTCCGGGAGCCTCGATGGGCACCGACGTATAGGCCGACGACGATTCCATGGCCTCCAGGACCTCGTCGACGGTCACGTCCAGGTACTCAGCGATTTCTTCGACCTTGGGCGAGCGCTGCAACTCGTTGGTAAGCTTGTCGGTAGCCTGGTTAACCTTGGCAGAAAGCTCCTGCAGGCGACGAGGCACGCGCACGCTCCAGCCCTTGTCACGGAAGTGACGCTTGATCTCGCCCAAGATGGTGGGCGTGGCAAACGTGGTGAACTCGAGTCCGCGCTCAGGGTCAAAGCGGTCGATTGCCTTGAGCAGGCCCAAATAGCCAACCTGCATCAGGTCGTCGAGCGGCTCGCCGCGATTCTTAAATTTGTTGGCAAGAAACCTTACCAGGTTCATATGGGACATGACGAGCTGCTCGCGGGCGTCCGGATCACCGGTCTCCTTGTAGCGACGAAACAGCTCGCGGGTTTTCTCCTTGTCCCAAGCGGTCTTGCCGCTCCGGGAACGTTCGGTCATATTAGATATCCGCCTTGAGATCGAGGGAAAGCGTCAGGGGCGCCGCAGTCTTTTCGTAGGAATCGCACACGCTCGCGAGGATGAGCTCGGCATACACCGCAGCCTGGTCGTTTTCATCAACCGTAGCCTGGTCTCCAAAGGTAATAGTCATGCCAACGTGAGTCTCATCGACATCGAATTTGATGGTGATGTCGTCGCAGTCGACCGCGGTGCACCCAAAGATGAAGGCTTCCTCGGCAGCCATGCGGATATCCTCGATGCGATCGACGGACATAGAGCACAGGGCGCCGACGTTGGCGGCCGTCATGCGCACCAAGCGCGCGAGACGAGGATCACCGGCAACGCTCAGCGTGATGGGGCAGGTTGCTTCACTACTCATCGCAGGACTCCTCGGAGGTCTCGGCAGGCGTATAGGTGTAATACTGAGCAGGCTTGGCTGCGGGCTTCTGAACATCATCGTCGTCGTCACCAGCGGCATCGTCATCGCCAATCAGAACGCGCTCAGTAGGCCGCTCGGCCTCGGCGGCGGCAGTGGCGAGCTTGCGATCGGCGTCGGCTGCAGGAGCCTTCACCTTATTGAAGAGCTTCTGTACGGCACCGGCCGCAGAATCAGTCACGCTCGATACGGCATTACTGGCCTCGGCCACGCTGCCCGTAACCTCGGAAATGTCGCGAACGACCGCCTCAACCTCAACAAGGTTGGACGTCAGGGCGTCAACGGCAGTTTTGCCCGACTTGAGGAGCGGCTCAACCTGTGCCAGCGCGGGGGTGAGCTCATCGACAGCGCCATCGAGCTTTGCCACCACGGGCTGTGCCTCGGCGAGCGTGTTGTTAAGGTCGCTCACCGTCTTGTCGAGCGAATCAACGACGGTGCGGGTCTTGCGCAGCGTGAGCGCGAGCTCGACAACAGCCCACACGCCGGCAACGGCGAGCAACAGCAGGGCGATTTGAATGGGACTCATACAAGCCTCCCGAAGGAATCGAAATACAGACGCTGTTCATGGTACCCCAAAGAAGGGCAAAGATACCCAAAGGGAATGTGCGAGGTGCCAATGACCTACTTGGGGGCGTTGCCGCTACGGTCGCGTTCGCTTTGCTCCACACGCCACTCTTCCCAACCGCGGCCCGCAGGCTGCCAGAACGCGCCGCGCTCCAGGCCTTCGGGCAAATAGCGCTGATCGACCCAGCCTTCGGGATAATCGTGCGGGTACTTGTATACACCGTACTCGTCGCTGCCGGGACGGTGACGATCGCGCAGGTAGCTGGGCACCTCGCGAAGACCACTGCTGTGGATATCGGCCAGCGCCGCATCGATCGAGGCCTCACACGCGTTGGACTTAGGCGCCAGGCACACATAGAGCGCAGCCTGAGCCAGGTTGATGCGACACTCGGGATAGCCAATGACCTCGGCAGATTTAAATGCGGCATGTGCCACCAAAAGCGCCTGCGGGTCGGCGTTGCCAACATCCTCGGAAGCCTGAATCATAATGCGGCGAGCGATAAACTTGGGATCCTCCCCCGCATCGATCATGCGCGCAAGCCAATAAATGGTGGCATCGGGATCGCTGCCTCGCATGGACTTGATGAACGCGCTAATAATGTCGTAGTGCATATCACCGTTTTTGTCATACGAAAACCCACGACGCGGATTGGCGATCTTCACGTCGTCCACGGTAATGGGATAGCGTTCCCCCGCCGCCGGCGCTGGCGTTCCCTCAGTATCAGGACACGTAACGGCAATCTCACTCGCAAGCTCGAGCGTCGTGAGCGCCGAGCGCGCATCACCCGCGGCCAGCGTGCAAATGGTCTTGACTGTATCCTTATCGGCCGAGAACTTACCGTTTAAACCCTGCGGCGCCTCGAGCGCACGCTCAATGAGCGTGGCGATATCCTCGTCCTTCAGGTGCTCAAGCTCTACCACACGCCCACGCGAGAGCAATGCCGAGTTGACCTCAAAGTACGGGTTTTCCGTCGTGGCGCCAATCATAATGACGGTGCGGTTCTCGACCGCATGCAGCAGGGCATCTTGCTGAGACTTCGAAAAGCGATGGATCTCATCGATAAACAGAATGGTGCGGCGGTCGTAGGTGTTCAGACGGGTCTTAGCCTCATCGATTACGCGGCGCAGGTCCTTCACAGTGCCCGTCACGGCGCTGACCTCGACAAACTCGCTCTTGGTATGGTTGGCGATAATGTGGGCCAGCGTCGTCTTGCCCGTGCCAGCCGGGCCGTACAGAATCACGCTCGACAGCACGTCATGCTCAATCGCGGCGCGCAGCCACGAGCCCTTACCGACGGCCTTTTGCTGGCCCACATACTCGTCGAGCGAATTGGGGCGCATACGCACCGCAAGCGGCGCATTTTTAAAGGAGCGCTCGCGCGTCGAAGCAGAAAAAAGGTCGTCCATAGCCATCCCGTGCATTAATCAAAATCGTTGTTGACCAACAGTATACCGAAAGGATACGAACTACCGTTCGTTAATATAGGTGCGGTGCGGAAACTTTAGACCTGGGAACAATTTGCTCGTCAGCTCGCAGAAATAACCATCCGTCATGCTTGCGATGTAATCGACGACGGCCTGATCCTTGTCGTCCTGCCAGGCATAGGTGCGATCGTAGTAGGAAAGCTGCTGATCAATGCGCGAAACGTGATGCTTAAAGATGTAAGAGGACTCGTCGCCTTTATTTAGATCCTGCAGGCAACGGTCGTAGAGCTTTTCGAAGGCCTCACGCAACTCTGCCTCAGAATCGCCTTCGATACCGCCCTTGCTATAGATCTTCTCGTAGTTCTCGCGCTTCGCCCGGCGGATCTCCTCAAACAGGTCCTCGCTCATCTCGATACGCGGTTTGCCATAGCTATGCTCAACGATATCGATGGAAGCGTGCGTGAGAATCCAACTGTTGTAGGCACCGCCCCGGCCATCATCAAAGGCGTCGGGTGACAGCAGACCCGCTGCAATGGCGTCTTGGCGATCGCGCCCAACGTAGGCAAGGATATCCGAAATGCGAACAACGCAGCCCTCGAGCGTCATGGGACGCAGGTGCTCAATAGCGCCATAGCCCGTGGCGATACAGTCCTCAACCGTCTGATCGAACTGGTCAAAGGAGCCCATGTCCGAGAGCTCAAACACACGCTGCTCGTACTCGCCGTTATGGCATAGCACGCCGTCGAGCGTCTGGAGCGACACGTTGCGGCCGTACAGCGCGTCGAGCACGCGGACCGACTGCACGTTATGGAAAAAATAACGCCCCGTACGCTCATGATAGATATCGTTGAGGAAGCGCTCGCCGGCATGACCGAAAGGCGTGTGTCCCAAGTCGTGGCCCAGGCCAATCGCCTCGATCAGATCGCAATTGAGCCCCAGGGCGCGACCGATATCGCGCGCAATGCGCGAGACAAGCTGCACGTGCAAACCGCGGCGCGACAGATCGTCATTGCTACGGAAGCTAAAGACCTGCGTTTTGCCCGCATAACGGGTGTACGCCGGAAGATGAAGTATCTTTTCGGTATCGCGCATAAACGCCGGACGCATAAGCGTGCCTTTGTCGGCGGCGCGATCAATACGACGAATGACCTGATCGTCGTTGCAACGATACGGGTTGACATAGCCCGAAGCGCAATCGGCGGCAATGCGCTCGACAAGTTCGGGCGACAACGCCGAGGGAATACGGTCCATGCGCGCCTTAATGACGGCCGTTTCTTGATTAGTTGCCATGGCATGCTCCTTAAAACGGATGCGCAATCGGTTACAAAGTGCAGCCCACGACCTCGATTATGGCAAAAATCGGCACCAAAAACGGGAGCAATGGCAGGGAGCGCGATTTCGTGATGAGGCAGGAGAGGGCAAGGACCAGGAGCGCGGCGGCAAATGACACGATGCCACCCATAGGGTCGAGCGTGCAAAGCGCGAAGAGTGCCTTAGCATCTCCCATGCCGATGCCCGGGGTTTGGCGAAGTCGACGCCAGAGCGACTCAGTCAGCACAAGGGAAAGATACACGATGACAGCAAAACCGGCGTGATCAAGCGCGGTGTTCAAACCGAGGTCGAGCCAAACACCCGCCAACGCCGCCACGGCACGCCCATTGGGAAACCGCCGCTCGCGGGCATCAATTGCCACGCCGGCAAAGATGCAAATCCAAAACGGGATATAGACCATCGAATACCTCCTTGGGCAGTCACTCAAAAGCAAAAACCACCACAAAGATGCCTGTCCCCTTTGCGGTGGTTTTGGTCGTGGTTATTTGGCGCCTTGCATGACCTCGTCAAGGGTAACGTTGACGGCGTGCTGCGTCGGCAC
>URZJ01000035.1 GCA_900552395.1 uncultured Collinsella sp.
TGCTTTAGGGGCATCGGCGCAGGGCGATGCCCCTAAAGCAGACACGCATTTTGTCCTATAAGCCCCGATCAATTCATACTCCTCATCCTCGCCGAATTGCGAGTATGGCAGAATCGGCACTGGATGGCAGCGCGCTAGGCCGTGTCCGCGGAGTTACCCCCTTGTTTTTATCGTAACAGCTGATTCTAGGGACGTTTCACTGTGCCCCTTCGACATCGACGGTGGTTTCGGCAACGAGCACCCAGTCAAGGAGTACTAGCCTTCCTCATGGCCATCGAATAAAGTAAAAGAGGGTCGAATCAAGCAGTTCCCGGACAATTGGCGTCCGGCCAGACACTTCGGGTCGACCCTTTTCGATTTTGCGGAGTAGTTATAGCTGAACGTCCTCAGATATATAAAATCATTTCCTTCCTTTTCCGAAAGCCGTTTTATGAAATATCAGAAATAGCTAAACGAGTAATTGCACTCAGTTGCAAAACTGATCCAGCTGTGTTCCGACTTAAAGATTCCTGTTGTCAGGTTCATCTGCCAAATAATCGCTTGGAATATAGTCGACGTGATAACGCTTCTCTAATTCCTCGATGAACCGGTCAACCTTTCGAGCATTTTGATAAACCTTTTCAGCGTTCGGAAAACAGCTTTCTCGTTGTACGCGGGAAGCCCCTGGGCATTCACGAAGTACATCAGCTGATTGAGGTTCGTTCCTTCCTTCAATAACTCGTGATGGAGTTTTTCAACTTCCGCGATATAAAAATTGAATGATTCGATCTTTCCGTAAATTGCGCTGCGGCGAACCAGTTCGCTTGCAGAAATGCCGAGAGCCTCCGCACGTTGCCCAATTGCCTTTTTTTCTGGAGCAGTGAGCATTACTTGGAACGGAATACACCTTTTTTCAGAAATCGGCTCGCCACGTTCATCGGTTTCACGCGATGCCTGCGCTCTCCTGTAATCCTCCTGTTGCTTATGGAGGGCCTTTTTCTTCCGATCGAGAACTTGCATTTCGTCATCGAGATCATCAAGTGAGATTTCCCGATGAATCAGTACGGATCGAATCAACTCAGCTTCCGTACAGCCGGCTTGTTCGCAAAGTTGTTGATAGATCTCTTTCTCTTCCTGAGAAACGCGAGCCTTTACGAATTCATTTCGTGCCATTTTTCTACTTTCTCCAGAGTGGCCTCCGGAAAAGTAAGCAAGAAACTGAGGATTGGCATCCGTCACCCCTTGCTATGGTTGCCTAATTTTTTAGAAAGAGTGAAACCAACACGCAAATAGCGTGCTGCAGTTCACTCTTTCCCTTTTCTCCGTGACAGGAGAAAAGCAAGATTTGTAAATCATGATAACAGGGACTACGGGCCCGGTTATCATGATATACGTACATCTTGCAATCTCTGGACGGCGATTGGGCGGAACGCAGTGTAGACATGGAATGAGAGGCCTCATTTCAAGCGAGGTGCCTCGCGTTGTCGAAACGAAAAGTGAAGACCGTGAGCGGAAGCGAATTTCTAACGCGAAGGATGCTGAGTGTTAGAAATTCGCTGTAGCGAGAGCGGAGCGGTGATGCGAATGCGAGGGATGCCGAGTGTTTGCATTACCGCGCAGCGGACTCCGGGCGAGGGCTGGAGCAAGTTGATGGAAGACCTTACCGATTTGCGGAAGTTTTTGCCCGAAGCATCCGGCACCGCCGGATTCTTTTGGAACGGCCTCTCGTTTGATTGCTTTCCTATCGTTTGCTCCCAGACTGGGCGTCTAAAAAAGGCGGCCGAACCGGCCGCCCACAAATAAATTAACATTTACCGAATGTAAGAGAAGAGGAACGATGCACATTACTCCCAGTGGCCGGCGACGTCGACAACCCAATGTTGTCCCGTAGCCTGCTGTTCATAATGCCCCTGATCTTCAGAGGTGGTATACGAATCATTGATTGCAGAAGCTCCATTAGGGTGTTGTGCATCACCGTAGGTAGAGATAACATGATTGTCCATTTCGGCTGCTGAGTTAAACGTCGCATGGCATACAGAGCACATCCAACGTTCATGGCGCGTATACACTACATTCGGTACCCAGACCTGGCTGTAATCTGTCTCCCAGTGGCCCTGCTCGGCAACCCACTTCTTCTGGCTGCCGCCGTTGGAAGAGGAATTGTTGCTGCCGGAACTCTGCGAATTGCCGGAATTCTGCTTGGACTGGGAGGAATCGCCCTTGCTGTCCGACTTCGAAGAATCGGAAGACTTGTTATCCTCCTTCTTGGAGTCATCGGACTGCTCGTCCTTGCTGTCGGATTCTTTCTTCTCCTCGGTCTTGGCTCCAGAGGCCTGCGCCGCCTTTTCTTCGCTTGGCTTCTTTTTGTCTTTATTCTTTACCGCCGTGGCGGCCCTTTCCGTAGAGCCGCTTCCTTGCTTTGCAACGCTGGCACATCCAAGTTGAGGTGCCGAAAGGCACACCAGAAGCGCAACGATAATAGCCTTTGTTCTCACACCGATCTCCCTGTCCATGAAACCGGACGTTGGACACTAGTCGATATCCAACGCCCGGCTCGCTTTTACATCTGCTCGCGGCGCTTCTTTTGATCAAGGAAGACGCCGGCTGCCACGAGGACGGTACCGCCGATGGCGAACGTCTCGCCGATGAGCCCCGCGCGGTCGCCGGTCCGGGCGAGGCTGCCGGGCTGGGCGGTCTCCGTGCCGGCGAGATGCTTCGGGCTGTATGCCGCCCCCTGCTTTGCGGCCTGCTGCTTTGCGGCCTCCTCCGCCTCCTGTCGTGCGATCTCATCGGAAAGCTTCTGCTCCGCTGCGATGCGGTCGGACTTCGCCAACTCGTAGGCGGCAAGTGCCGCATCATAGCCAGACTGGAGCCCGTCCACCGCGGCCTGCTTCTCGTCCAGGATGGCCTTGGCGGGCGCGACCTTGGTGCGTGCCTCGACTGCTGCGGCGAAAAGCGCGTTGAGGGCGTCATCCGCGTTCACATCATGGCCGGAAGCGATCGCCGCGCCGGCATCGATGGAGTTCAACTTCGACAGCTTGGCGTCTGCCTGCGCCTTCGCCTGTTCGGCGGCGGAGACCAGGGACTCAGCGGCGATGGTATCCGCCTTCGCGGCATCGAGGGCGGCCTTGGTGTCATTGACGGCCTTTACTGCATCCTGCTCGCGCTGCTGTGCCTCTGCGAGCTTCGCGGCAAGATCGGTGAGGATGTCGAGGTTCGACTGTGCGTCATCGAGATCGGTCTGGGAGCCGGTAAGCCTGTCGGCGGCAACGCCGGTGTCGGTCTTTGCGGCATCGACGGCACGCTGGGCATCCGCGAGGGCGCGTGCGGTGGCGTCCGCCTTTTGCTTGGCGGCTGCGAGGACTGCCGCCTTCTCGGCCTGGCCGGCTGCCGCCGCGTCGTGGACGCTCTTTGCGGTATCGACCGCCTTCTTGGCGTCGGCGACGTCCTGGAAGAACTTCGCGAGATCGGCGTTCGCATCGGCAACGCTCTGCTGCTTGGCAGAGGTGTCGGCCTTTGCGGCATCCAACTTAGATTGTACGGTCGTTACGGCTGCGTTGGCAGCATCAAAAGCAACCTGCTTCTGTTGTACGGTCGACTTTGCCGTATCGACTGCCGCGTTGGCGGCATCGAGGTCCGATTTCGCCGCATCAAGCTCGGTCTGGGCAACCGTGACGCCCTGCTGCTTGGCGGCGACATCAGCCTTGGTGGCATCGACGGCACGCTGGGCATCCGCAACACCCTGCTTTGCGGCATCGACACCTGCCTGTGCGGAATCCACCGCGACCTGCTTCTGCTGGACGGTTGTGGCGGCGACGGCGGCTGCCTGCTTCTTGGATGCGAGATCGGCCTTGGCTGCGTCGAGTGCGCTCTTGGCGTTCTTGAGGCCGTTGATATAGGAGGTCAGCTTTTGCTCGTACTCGTCGACGGAGATGGGGTTCGTGTTCCAACCGGAGCCGGACCAGCCGGAGATCTCTGCGGTGTAGCACTGCGTCTGAAGCCCGGACATGGTGCCCTTGGTGCAGGTTGCCATTCCCATAACGGCGAGTTCGGGATTGATGATGTTCATGTAATGGCCGACGGTGCCGCTACTGCCGTTCTCCCAGTGGCAGTTGTCTGCAATCCAATGGTTGATTGCGACACCGTTCTTTGCATAGAAATCATAGGCATCCTTGCCGACAAGACCGGTGACTCCATAAAGGGCCTCCGTTGCCTTGTCGAAAAAGCCCTTCTCCTGCTCGATCCACTGCCCACTCGGATCGATTCCGTAATTCCATGCCAGATTTTCGGCAAAATCATATTGACGGGCATGATCGAGCACGGTGTCGCTGTAGTTGGCATCTGCGATCGCACCGGCGATGAGCTTGTAGGTGACATGGAGCTCGGACAGGCCGACCGACTTGCGGTAGTCGTTGACGGACTTCATCCACCTGATCGCATTGAGCATATTGTCAAGGGACGTGGCGTCCTTGGAGTTGCCGACTTCGGTCTTTCCGGCATATTTGGCGTTCAGGATGATGTTGACTGCGTCATCGGCACCCATGGACTTGAAGAAGCCGATAGCTCCCTGCTTGAGTTGCGCGTCGGCAGAATCGAGTTTCGCCTGTGCCTCGTCGAACTTCTGCTGGGCGGCGGTCACGGCCGCATCGGCGGTATCCTTTGCGGTCTTGGCGTTCGCAAGCTCTTCGTCGGCGGCTGCCTTTGCGGACTCGGCGTTCTTGACAGCCTGCTTCGCTGCATCCAGCTTGGCGATGGCGTCGACGTTCGCCTGCTTGGCGGCATCAAGGTCGGCGTTCGCGGCATCGAGTGCGGACTGGGCGGCGTTCACGCCGGATTCGGCATCGGCCGCGGCCTGCTGCTTTACGGAGAGGGACGCCTGGGCATCATTCAGGTCGGCTTGTGCCGTTGCCGCAGCGGACTGTGCCTGCTCGAGCTCGGACTCGCACTGGGACTGTGCCGCTCGTGCGGTAGCGAGGGCTGCCTCTGCGTCCGCGACCTTCTGTTTTGCCGCATCGTACTCAGGACCGCTGGCACCTGCCTCCGCTGCAGCGAGGTCGGCTTTCGCCTTCTCGTAGGCGGCGCTGGCGGCTGCGGCCTTCGCATCCGCTGCGTCCTTGTTCTGCTTGGCTGCAGCGAGGACAGAATCGGCGGCATCCTTTGCAGACTGGGCCGCAACCAGCTTGGACTGGGCATCGGCAAGCGTCGCGTTGGCGTTGTCCAGTTCGGCCTGTGCCCTGTCCACGGCAGCCTGGGCGTCGCGCACGGCCTGCTCGGCGGCACTGATTGCCTCCGGGGTGGCGCTTACAGCATCGGCCTTGGCTTTATCGAGGGCGTCCTTGGCATCCTGGGCCGCCTTGAGGGCGGACTGGTACGCTTCGTCCTTCTCGGACGCATCTGCCTTGGCGTCTGCGAGACCCGCCTTCGCCTGCTCGAGGTCCTTGCCGGCGGCATCGGCGGCGTCCTTGCCCTCTGCGACCTGACGGGCGTACTCGTCCATTGCCGCTCGGTCGGCTGCCGTGCCGGCGCTGACTGCCGAATCGTAGGATGCCTTGGCCTGGTCGCGGGCGGAAGCCGCCTCGTTGTAGGGACCGGCGGCCTCATCGTAGGATGCCTTGGCGGCGTCCTCCTTCGCCTTTGCCTCGTCGACTGCCTTCTGCAGGTCCGCGATGGTCTTTGCGGCGGATTTCGCGCCGGTACCGGATGCCGCGCCGGCGTGGGCGGCGATCGGCGACATCACGGCTGGGTGCTGCGTGCCCCCGTCACCTGTCTGGGCGAATGCCGCGAACGGTGAGATGAGGCTCGATCCGGTCATGGCGGCCATGGTCGCCGCGGTGACAGTCAGGCGCGCGATCCCCTTCGGGGCGTGAATCTTTTTGCTTGGCAGTGCGGCGAAGTGATCGCCACCGGCAGCGAAATGCTTTCCCTGAGTCATTGTGCTGTTCCATTCCTCTTCTGTGCCATATCCGACTAGGCATCAGAGTGCTTTCCAGTAGAGATTATTATGCGCCTTAACTGGGATTGTTGTATATAGTCCGTTGGCATTTATACAACAATCCGTGACTCTTTTTGTCAAGGATATCTCGCCGCTACAACGATCCTTTGGTCTACGCTGCAAAGAATTAAGATCAAAGTCTGGTTACTCTCAAGTACAATTTGCGAATCGCATCGGCATGGACAGGTCTTACTACGCCTCGATAGAGGTCGGACGAAGAAATGTCAGTCTTTCTAACCTCTGTAAAATTGCTAACGGATTCGACATGACAATCGCTGCACTCATGACTGGTGTTACTGAGAAAATGGATTAGTCTATCAATCAATCAGCGAACGCAGTGAGCGAATCAATCGACGGCACAGCCGGCGGCAAGGTCACGGCACGTGACCGCGCAGCGAGCTCTGCGAGCGAAGGGGGCAGCGCCGCTGTCCCTATTCTTTTTCGACGGCGTAGCCGGCGGCAAGGACACGGTGCGTGGCCGCGCAGCGAGCTTTGCGAGCGAAGGGGACGGCATCGCCGTCCCTATTTCTTTATAGTATATTTCTCTATTAATTGGTCTCACCAAAATGGGTATAGTACAAGCTTCTGAACAGGCGTTTTTATCAAAAACTCAAAGCAGTCGAATCATCAAAATGGTGAAATTTTTTACCCAAAATGAGGAAGCGCTTCACCAAAATGGAACCGACTAACGGCTGTTGAAAACTTTTTATCCCCAAAATGGTGATTTCCTGTTTTCTGTGGAAAACTCGGGGAGTCATATTATTTACTTACCAGATTTACAAACGAAAGCGATTCTTAGCCCCAAAACCAGAACAGGTCAGAAGCAAAATTAGCTCCTGACCTGCTGTTTTTTCTGGTGCCCCCGGGCGGATTCGAACCGTCGACACCCGCTTTAGGAGATATGATTTAATGCTATCCCCTACCATTCATCAAGCATCATTGAACATCATATAACCGCAGATAAACATAGCAGTTTGTGTCTTTTGCTTCCGGTAGCTGCGCCTACGCTTTTACAAACATATTACTAACAGCTTTAGCTAAACTGCACTCATTGAATTGTTGAAAACTATTCAAAGAAACGGAGTGCAAAGATGTCAGAACAGCCACTCATTAGCGGAAGAGGCACGTGTTGGAAAGACAAGAGATCGCCTAACACCTATCGCTATTATTTTTCCCTTGGGGTCAAGGACCCTAAGACAGGGCGTTACAAACGATCCCCAACTTATACGGTTCGTTGCAAGACTAAAACAGAAGCTAAGGCCGCAATGCAGGCCAAGCTGGCTGAAATCAACTCCTCTGGCACGATCACTAAAACTAAAAAGCCCACTTTGCTTGCGTCCTACTGCTGGGCCTTTCATGAAAATAGGGACACCGAGCTTGCGCCAACGAGCTATGAAAGAGAAGCGTACGATTGCAGGCATATCGAAGACCTATTCGGTGCGTTTCAGACAATTGAGGGGCTAACTCCCGATCTAATCGAAGAAACATATGCCGAAGCTCGTCGTACGGGAAAATACAAACCATCAGAGCTTGTACGAATCAATGCGAAACTGCGTCAGATTCTGTCGAATGCAGTCGCAAAGAGAATAATTGACCGAAACCCCTGCGCTACCGTTCATGTTCGCAGGCCACACAACAAAAGAGAATCACTGACAATCGACCAAGTAGCTACCCTATGCACACATCTTCAACACATTGAGCTCACCGCCGAAGCTGTTGGTACGCTAGTACTAGTGTATACGGGTATGCGAAAAGGCGAGATGCTGGGCCTCGAATGGCGCGATTGGGACCCTGCCAATAAAACCTTGAAAATTGACAGGCAGTACACCAACGATCATGAACTGAGGGCGCCCAAGTCACAAGAAAGCCAACGCAAAATCCCCGTTGGAGAAACCTTGGCCGAACGTCTTCAATCATGGTCAGCCATACAAAAAGAGCTCCTGGCCTCTCTGGGGCTGCCCCAGACTGGCAGCACTCCCATCATTAGCGATATTGCTGTCGAGCAAGGGGTCCCTACTGTCTGTCATATGAAAAACTACATCTTCAACCATTGGTTTCGCGATTTCGCAGTTAGCTGCAATCTTGGAATCTATGAGCCGAACAATTCGACTGGCGGAAAACTATATAAGGGCATCTGCCCGCATCAGCTCAGGCATTGTGTAAGCACTTTTATGCTGGCGAACGGATCGGACGTTAGAAGCGTGCAAGGTATTCTTGGCCACGCGGACCCCAATATCACGCTCAGAACGTATACAAGCCTCGTTCAACAATCAGAAATAAAAGCAGTTAAAGGCTACGAAGACTTCATCAACGCCTATATACAGAAAAGCGAGAAATAACATGTTATTCATTCATTGTTTCATCAATAATATTACGGTACTATACTACTATTTCCGCAGGTAGACGCTTTATTTGATTGACATCTAATGAGTTTTAATAGATTCTAAAGCTGTCAGATGGCTACGCATGTAGTCATAAAAACCGGCCCCCCAAGTGCTTATGAACCTGGTAAGTCTTACAAGCACAGGGAGGGCCCTCATTGAAAGGATAGCTCATCATGGCTACTCCAAAGATTAGCACTCAGGCGTCCACACCGACTTTCCCCACTGGTGCCGCTCAGTGCGATCGGTTGCTCCGCGTTAACGATATCCGCGAACTCACTGGCTGGAGCGAAAATACCGCGCGCAAGTTTATGCGCGAGTCCGGCAAGCTCATCCAAATCCATCGCTCGAATTACATGTTTGAAAGCACGTTCTACGAACTTTTCAAGCAGCTTGAAGGTCGTACCGCCCACCTTGACTAGGCGGTAAACATGAGCGAGCTACCGTCGATTTCCGACAAATATTCCGATGATGTTACTGAGCAACGAGAGATTAGAAGGAAAATGGATAACGCGAATTTTATTTCGGTGCCCGACTGGGCGTGTTGTGCCACCACTGTCGCTGCCGAGCGCCTCATCCTCGGCCTAGTATGGAAGCTTGGAAATCCTTCCAAAAACAAACGAGCCATGGGCTTTTACGCAAAAAGCAAATGGATTGAGGAGCGCTACCACCTGAGTAAGAACACGATCTCCCGGGCCTATACCTCTTTGAAAGATAAGGGGTTTATTCAAAAAGCGGGCGATGGCAGCTGGATGCTTAATTACGCCGCAGTCTACCCCGCCGCAATCGAAAACGGCTGGGAGCCCAAGAAATCTTAAGTCCATAGCCCGACTATCGAGGTCGTGAAGGTCGGTAATCGCCGGGCGTCTATAAGAGCATGCCGCGGATGTAAAATGAAACAGGGTCGAACCGAAACAGTTCCCGGACAATTGGCGTCCGGCCAGACACTTCGATTCGACCCTTTTTCATGCCCGCATCTAAAACAATCCCATAATCATTCTCGACATCTTTAACGCCATCACTCTCCCGCCACCAACACGTCGTAGGCGCCATTTTCAACGAATCGATATGGCCGTCCATTCATGATCTTTAAGGCGCGTGATACCATGAAAACGTGCGGTATTTCTCCAACCGAAAACCTGCGTGAATGCATGACTTGAGACGCCTTTTAGAACTCACCGATCGCAGGGCGAACACAAATCAACAGCGGCCGTGCATTGTTCCCAGCCGTATGGCATGGCGGAGCCATGCCCGTTGTTGATTGGAGTGCCGCACCATGGCAGACGAGAAGAAAATCAGGGAGATCTACGGTGTGAAGTCCGTCCTCGATGAGGCCGCCGAGCGAATCGAGGCGACGTGGCGGAAGAAGCTGCTGCGCGAGACCGCCGATCTCAAGACCGAGAACGCGCTGCTCAGGGCCCAGCTCGACGAATTCAACCGCAAGCTCGCCGAGGCGACGGATCGGAATGAAAAAATTGAGGCCGACTGCAATGAGCGGATTGCCTTTATAGAGGAGAAGTTCGAACTCGATACCGCGAGTCTCGAACTCGAGAACAACGAGCTCCACGCCGCGGGCGTCAGGTACCTCTCCCGTGCCAGGGAGCTCGGCAAGCAGGTCGTCCAGCTCCATGCCGAGGCCGTGGCCATGGTCGATGAGATCGAGCGGCTGCGCGGCGAGCGTGATGCCGCGCTGAAAGCCCAAGCCGAGTTGAACGACGCACTCCTGGCCCAGCGCGACCTGATGGCCGAGGTCGCCGCCCTCAAGGACCGCCTTGCCGCCTCCGAGCAGCGTGCGGCCGTGGCCGAGGCCAAGATCGAGGTCATGACCCAGATGAAGGGCGAGTAGCCCCGCGCTTCTCCTATCAGGCGGCTGATTTCTAGAGACCTCCTAGAACGCTTCTAGGAGGTCTCTAGAACCGAGCGCGGCATCTTCAATCGGCACGATGTCTCGGTAGATCAGGCGATGCTTGGCGTCGCACCATTTGTCGCCGTGGTAGTGGCCGAAGAACCAGACGCGATAGTCGAGCCGCCCGTCGAGCTCGCCCAGGAAGGTTTGCAGCTGATCCCCACGGTACCCGCGTCCATGCTCGCGGCACAGCACCTCAGCAAGGGCAGCAGGGGCCTCGTGAGTCACAACGCAATCGACCCTCCAGCCTACGCGGTTGAGCGAGGCGCGGCAGTGGTCCATCTCCTCCTCGCTCGGCATCTCCTCGGGCCACCAGTTCCTCCCCTCCTTGCGATACTGCCTGTCGTTGCTCGCGGCTCCGCCCATGGTAAGAACCGTGGTTCCCGCGATGTCGAATACCCCTCCGCGCATGAGGTGCAGCACGTGCGGTCGTACCTCATGGACGAGACCGCCGCTCCACTCCCGCACCGGCAGTTCTGTCAGGGCGTGGTGGTTCTCATGGTTGCCGTCTACGAAACACGTGGTCCACGGCTTCGATTCGAACCAGTCGAGCCAGTATTTCTCGGCGTTGGATCCATCCCAGACAAAGCCGAAGTCGCCGGTCACGATCACCGCGTCATCGTGCGTCAGGGTCCGGCCCAGCGGCCAAGACCTGAAGGCGAACCTGCTGGCCCCGTACTCGGCCCTGCCGTGCACGTCTGTCACATAGACAGCCATCAGTACGCACCCCACGGCAGGAGTTTGTCCCCGAGCCTCACAATCCGATCGTACAGCACGGTATGACGTTCGTCCGGGTTGCCGTCTCGGTGAAAATGGCCGTAATACCAGCGCTTGTAGTCCAGGCGATCCTCGAGCTCATCGAGGAATTCGGTCAGCCGGTCCACATCAGGGCGCTCCCAGCCTGGGTCCGGGTAGAGCGTCGGCGAGAGCATGCGCGTCGAGCAGGTATGGGTGATGACGCAGTCGACCTTCCAGCCGACCTCGTCGAGCTTTGCCCGCGCTGTATCGAAATCGCGCTCGTCCGGGAGCTCCTGAGGCCACCAGCTGGAATACGGCACGCGGTATTCCCTGTCCACGCTCGTGGCACCGCCCATGGTGAAGACCGTCGAGCCGTCGAGCTCGAAGACCTCGCCGCGCGTCAGGCGCCGAATGGGCGAGGAGTCCGACAGGCGCTGCGTCAGCCCGCCATGCCACGGCTCCATGGGGCGCTCCTCCCAGTGATCGAAGCGCTCGTGGTTGCCGTCGACGAACAGTACCGTGTAGGGGCGCGACTCCAGCCAAGCGATGTCGGCGCATTCCTCGGCAGAAAAGTTCCACGGAAAGCCAAAGTCACCGGCAACGATGAGATAGTCGTCGCTGGTAAGACTGTCGCAAAGCTCCCAGTCGCGGAGCTTTTGCATGTCGAGCCCACTGTGGATGTCGCCCGTCACATAGACCGTCATCGAATCGCCTCTTCCCTCTTGTACGCCGTCAGCTCGCGCTCGACCTGCCTGTCGCCGGTCTCGTTGACCCACCTGGGCCATTTCACCCGGCCGCACGGCTCGTCGACTCCGGCGAACCACTCCCTCAGCTCGTCGAGGCTCACCGGGGAGTGCCCGTTGGCATCACAACCGACGTCGTAGCGCAGAAGGCCCTGCTTGCGGTTGAACTCGTTGTACGCGCCGCCGCTGCTGTGGATGTGCCCGTGGAGGTGCCACGATCCATGGTTCATGCCCTGCCAGTCGGCCATGGGGTAATGGCTCAGGACGATCTTCTGCCCGTCGATCTTGAGCACGCAGATCGGCGGCTCCACGGTGAAGGCGCCAGCGACCGCCGGCTGGGTCCAGTCCTTGTCGTGGTTTCCCGGGACGAGGTGGATGCGCCTGCAGGCGATCTGCTTGCGCAGCCCGTAGGCGTCCTGGGCGGTCATCTTGAATGAGAAATCCCCCAGGATGTAGAGCTCGTCGTCCACGGCGACCCTGCCGTTGATGCTGTCGACGATGGCGTCGTTCATCTGCCAAATCGTCTCCCACGGGCGGTCGGTGAACTTCAGCACGTTCTCATGCCCGAAGTGGGTGTCGCTGGTAAACCAGATCATATTTATGTCTCCTTCTGTCGCTAAAAAACGTTCTCCTTCGAGGTCAGGAGACGTTTTATGAGCGACATGAGGTGCATATCCCTCATGTTTCAAGCTCCAATCTGTCGGGTTTGCCCAACTAAAAGTTTACGCCCACGCGCCCACGCGCGAACAGGATTTGATTTTTGAAATATGGACGAATTCCTCGTCAGGAGGGTAGAATGGTGCCGACGGCAACCCAAGTTGTAGTGAGCTGGGCAGAGCCGTTGCTTAATAGAGTTAGGTCATCGTCTTAGCGACGGTGGCCTTTCTTTTTGGGCTTCGAGCCCTGCTTGAGTGCCTTGGAAAGGCCGACAAGGGCCGTGAGGAGCGAGACCATAGCGGTCAGGAGCTTCACGAGCTCGGTGAAATCGGTCATGGGCATCACCTCCCATCGAATGGAGGGCTCTGC
>URZJ01000036.1 GCA_900552395.1 uncultured Collinsella sp.
AAAATGGACCCGCCCCATGATTCGGGCAGCCCGTTTTGTCCTGGACCAAGGGGCAGTGGTCAAAAAGGGCCAAATATGAGTACTGTCACCAAATTAGTAGCATCGATTTTCCGGTCCAGAGCAGCAAAATCGCCTTGTTTGGAGCCCGATCGCGACTCTGAAGAACGAAAATCGATGCACTTTTGGCCTCTGGCACCGATTTTTGAGGCCATTTGGCTGCCACCAAACTGGTAACAGTACTCATATTTGGCCCTTTTTGACCACCGGGTTTCCGGCAGGCCCCAAAAGCGGGCCCGAATCGCTCGATCCGGGCCCGCTGGGGGTAGCGAGCACAATCGAGGTGTAAGAAGCAAGAGAGGGCCATCGCCTAGAATCGTCAGCGCCTAGATATTCAACGAGAGGAAAGACAATGGTCCGCAGCGACATGCTACCCCAGCCGGACCGGGGGCTCGGCCTCGACCGGCCCCAGACCGAGGCATTTCACCGACGAGTTCAAGAGGAAGATAGTCGATCTCCACAACGCCGGAAAGCCCAGGCGCGAGGCCATGGACGAGTGCGACCTCGACAAGAGCACCGTGGAGAGGCGGGTCAAGTCGATAAACGAGACCGGCTCGCCGCGCGCCGCCGACAACCGCACGCCCGAGTAGAACCGGATCCTGGAGCCCGAGCGCGAGAACCGCAGGCTCCGGATGGAGGTCAACGTCTTAAGACGAGCGGCGCCAGCATACGCTCGGAAGTCAGGGCCATGGCGGCCAACGGGGGGCCGCTGCCCCATATCGGCGCAGCGCTGGCATCGAGGCCTTCTGACCTGTGTCAAGATTTCGGACACGCATGCTCGAGAAATCAAGCGGCCATAGGCATGGCCTCGAGCTTGGGCTCGGTTCTCTCGAAGAAGGCCGCCATGGCCTCGGCCGGCACCTTGTAGCCGATCGTCGAGCGGGGCCTTCGGCGGTTGTAGTACGCCTCGATGAACTCGGCCACCGCGTTGTCGTGGCAGTTGCCGGCGCGGCTGCAGGACAGCCGCACGTCGTTGTCGCGCGCCCATTCGGCCAGAAGCCTGCTGGTGTACTGGGCGCCGCGGTCGGCGTGGAATATCGCGTTGCCGGCCACGTAGCCGCGCGATTTGGCCGGCGGAGCTGCCGAAACCACGATGTCGGCGGTCATGCGCTCGGAGAGCGACCAGCCCACCACCATGCGGGTGTTGAGGTCGATGACCGTCGACAGGTACAGCCATCCCTCGCCGGTGCGCAGGTAGGTGATGTCGCCCACGAGCTTGCAGGTTGGAACGGGACTGGTGAAGTCGCGGCGCACCAGGTCGGGCCGGGGCCTGGCCTTCGGGTCGGGGATGGTGGTGCGCTTCCTGGCGTTGGGCGTGCAGCCGCGTATTCCCAGCTCGCGCATCAGCTTGCGCACCCTGTACAGGGTCAATCCGGAGAACTCGCCGGGCAGGAAGCATTTCACGAACCGGAAGCCGAACCTGCGGTCCGACTCCAGCCACACGCGCCGGACCGCCTCGCGCTCGGCCGACCAGTCTTCTCGCGGGCAGCCGTTGGAGAGCCACGAGTAGAAGCCCGATCGGCTCACGCCGAGCACGCGGGCCATCATTTTCACCGGGAATTCGGCCTTCTCCGCCAACATCATCCGGTAGCATGCGGCTACGCCTGGCTTTTGGCGAAGAAGGCCGCGGCTTTTTTCAAGAAGGCGTTCTCCATCTCGAGCTCGCGTATGCGCCTTTTCGCCTCGCGAAGCTCGCGGTCCTCGGCCTTGGGGTCGGGCCCGCCGGCAAGCTCGCGCCGGCGGCTCTGCACCCACTTGTTCACGGTCTTGGAATTCAGGCCCAGTTCTGCGCAGCATTCCGTTATCGGCCTGCCCGTCGAGATGATGTAGTCGGCGGTCTCGCGCCTGAACTCGTCGGTGTACTTGGCGGCTGGGTTGGACATAGCATACCGTCCTCTCGGTCGTCGATGAATGCATTCTAAAGGATTGGGCCTCTAGCATGCGTGTCCGAAAAGACGATACAGGTCAGACAACCCAATCAGACGTCGTCTCGAGCACGTCCTCTGCACGGTCGAGCGTGCTTCTGGCCTTGGCACCCTGTTTGAACCACGAGCGCAGGTCCTCGAGCGTGCTGCCCGCTGCGTACACCTTGATTTTGCGACCGCCTTTCGTGGTCACCGTGCAACGGTCGCCGCTCTCGCTATCCTCGTGCGCCGTGACCTTCTTGAGATAATCGCGGCGGAACGCCACGACGCGGGCGTTGCTGATCTCGATGAACCAATCGTCGTCGACAAGCGAGGTGCCCGTGGCACCTCGGCTCGCCATCTCCTCGGCGAAGGAGAAACCGAGTTCGCGCTCCTGTCTGCCGATCTCGTAGATACCACGGGCGGGCATGCTGAGCATGAGCAGAGGCAGGAGTCCCCCTATGAACAGGAAGAGGCATGGGACGAGCAGGAGCAGACGAGCACCGGCGTCGGTGAAAACAGCCATGAAGGCGATCACGAGCGAGAAGACGAGCGCCATACCGTTGAAAACAATCGTCAACGGCTTGATGGCAGACCAACACAGACCCGCCTTGGTCATCGGGCCGTCAACAGCGTCCGAGACCTCGATGCCCTCTTCCTCCAGACGGGCGAGGAGGTTGAGCGAGCACACCCCCTCGAGGCTTATCGAGCAGAACTTCCGGTCGCCCTCGAACAGGTCGATCCTCATCATCTGCGTGTGAAGCGTTGCACGGGTGATGTTGCCAAACGTCGTCTCCTTGCGGATGCCGAAGGCGTTACGCGAGAGAATTCGCTCACCGTCCACGTCGATGCGCGGGATGCTCAGCAGGGCCCAGATGGCCATGCCCGCGAGCGCCATGGCGTGACCGAACCACACAAGTTCGTGGTCCCACTCGCCCAACGAGACGCCCTGCCAGACGTAGACACCCAGCATGAGCAGTTCGAACGCGACGGCGCAGCAGGCGATGATCGTGCGAATGGCAGCGGGCATGCGCACCGTGAAGCGATCGAGGCTGTCCGTCGCCTCACTGCGCTCGCGCGCGCCGCGACGGGCGACCCATGCAGTGAGCGGACCGACGATGAACACCACCATCGCCACGCGCAGGAACGATTCGAGTATGTCGCCCATATTAACCACCATCCCAATAGAAAACGTGAATTTGGGAGACTATAGCAGAGCGAAGCGATCTGCACGGCATCGTCCGGGTGTTTTCGGCATACGGTGGAAACCAGCGGCAGCGGACGTTGAGAACTCACCCAAAAGACGCGATTCGACCGAAGCGATTCTTCTTGACTTGGTCTCAATGTGATACGACATACGCCACTACCTGCGCGGTCTTGCGGCCCTGATCGAAGAGGGTCACACCGATGAGGCGCTCGAGCGTATCGACGCGCTTTGCGAGACCAACGACCGCACCGCTGTGCGCCGCTACTGCGCCAACGAAACGGTCAACATTGCGCTCTCGTCGCTTTCCGCGGACATCAACGCGCGCGGCATCACCGCCGACCTGCGAGCCGCCGTGCCCGAAACCGTCCACGTGGGCGATGCCGATCTGTTCAGTGTGGTATCGAACGCCCTGGACAATGCCATCGCCGCGGCGAGCACCGCCCCCGAAGGCAAGCGGTTTGTCGACCTGGACCTTCGCTACGAAGACGGTCAGCTTCTATTGCTGGTTTCCAACACATTTGGACGGGCGCCGCACATGGTCGACGGCACGCCCGTGGCTCAGCACACTGGGCACGGCTTTGGCACCAAGAGCATTATGCTTGCCGTCGAGCGCATGAACGGCAACTGCCAGTTCCGCATTAACGGCGACCGGTTTGAGCTGCGCGCCGTGATGTAGGGGCTGCCGCCAACCTCGCTACAGCGGTGCAGCCGCCGGGGTCAGCTGCTTAATGTAGGCCCACATGCGCTGCTTGGCGGCCTTGTCGGTGAGCGCCGCCTCAAAACCGTCGAGCGCCAGCACGCGGCGCCCCTGCACATGGGCGACCAGGCCGGGCTTGAGCATGGCGGTGTCAAAGTCATCAATTGCCACAAGCATATCGGCATAAGTCTCGCGCATGACATCGGCCGCACTGTTGTCCAGCAGCAGCACCGCCTCGGGGTCTAAGGTCTCCAGCGCCTCGCGGAACAGATCGCACGTCAGGGCCTCGCCCGCCGCGACCGCTCCGTCGCCCGCGCCGGCGACGCTTGCCAGCACGCAAAAATCCTCGGGGGCATATCCGATGGCGCCGAGCGCCTTGCGCAACGCGGCGCCATCCGCGCCGGCAGCCAGCTCGCCGCCCGAGCACTCGGCTTCATCCAAATCGCCTTTGACCAGCACAATCGGCGAGCACGCGTTGCCCGCGATACGCACACCGCGACCTGCAAGCGACGCGAGCTCCTGCTCGGTCGCCTGAGCGATGGCTTCTTTTTTCTGGCTTTGTGACGTGGGCATGCGCTCTCCAATCGTTTGCGTGCCCACCATTATATAAAAGAGCCGCCCGCGAGTGGTTGCTTTGCGGGCCGCTGGGTATAAGCACGGTCGTACTGAGTTTTACGCGGCCGAGCCGCGTCGTATTATGGAGGTCACCATGGCTGACATTAAGCAGATTACCCCCGAGAACTTCGGCGCTGTCGTCAACGATAGCCTGCCCGTACTGGTTGATTTTTGGGCCCCGTGGTGCGGCCCCTGCCGATCGCTCTCGCCCGTCGTGGACGAGGTAGCCGACGAGCTGGCCGGCAAGCTTGCCGTTGCCAAGTGCAACGTCGATGACAATCAGGACCTGGCCATGAAGTTTGGCGTCATGAGCATCCCCACGCTGATTGTCTTTAAGAACGGTGAGGAGGTCGACCGCTCGGTCGGCGCGCTGCCCAAGGCAAGGCTGCAGGCATTGCTGGAGAAGCACCTGTAATACGCTGGTTACATTTTGGCGTCCTGCCGCCGTCCATGAGCGCTTTTGCACCGCTCGCCGGACTTCTGGATGCACCGCGTGCGACCACGGATAGTATGGTAAATACAAACAGCCCCCAGTGAACGGGTGCGGGTCACACAGACTCGCACCCGTTTTCTTATGCGGTAGCGCCCCGCGCGGGCGTAGTAGAATCTGAGCCACTGGATTGCCCCGAGCATAAGGAGATTTCCCATGCATGACGTCGGAATGAACATGAGCCAGCTTGCCATGAGCGTCAAGCAGGTCGACGACACCATCGAGCTCGCCCACGAGTGGAGCCATCAGCTGCTGCATGCGACCGAGAATTTTGACATGGAGCGCATTGGCGCCAAGCTCGAAGCTGCCATGGCGGCGCTCCACGAGGCGCATGACGCGCTCGAGGGCTACGAGGAAGCCATCGAGGCCGACCACAACTCCGTCGGCTCCGTAAAGCTGGTGTAGGGTGTCCGAACACGAACACGAGCACGGCTGCGGGCACGACCACCATAACGGCACGGGCGATGAGACGAGCTGCCGCTGCGGCGGCGGCTCCGAGTTGGTCCGTTTTTCGGTCACCGCGCCCGATGACCTACTGCGCCGCTTTGACGAGCAGATCGCGCGCCGTGGCGACGTGGCCAACCGCTCCGAGGCAGTGCGCGATTTGATTCGCGCCTCGATCGCCAAAGAGCAGATGCGCACGCCCGATGAGCACGTTATCGGGTCGCTCACCATGATCTACGACCATCACACCGGCGATCTGACGCGCCGCCTGGACGAGGTGCAGCACGACTACACCGACGAGATCGTATCGACCATGCACGTACATCTTGATCACCACAACTGTCTGGAGATTCTGGCGCTCAAGGGTCGCGGCGAGCGCGTCTACGAGCTGGCCGACCGTCTGCTGGGCCTGCGCGGCGTTAAGCACGGCGAGCTCACCTGCGCCGCCACCAGGCAAAGTCTGGGGCTATAGCGGGATTTCCAGCAGCGCACCTGCCAAAAAGGGACAGGTTTGTTTTGGCAGGTTTAGAAGTTTTACCTACCAAAATAAACCTGTCCCTTTTTGGTCGGTTTTGATGAGGGGTGTCGCATGCGGCATGTGCATATTCATGTAACGGGCATTGTGCAGGGCGTTGGCATGCGGCCGTTTGTGTATCGCGAGGCCATGGCGCATGGCATTTGCGGATGGGTGCTCAACGCGGGCGACGGCGTGCATATCGAGGCGCACGCTCCGGCCGATGCGCTCGATGCTTTTGTTGCCGCGCTTTCTGAGCATGCGCCCGCGGCGGCTCGCGTTGAGCGAGTCGATATTGCGGATTTGAAGCCTGGCGGCTGGAGCGCTACCGATGAACAGGGTTTTCGCATCGTAGCATCGCAGGACCAGACCGCGCACACGACGCTCGTCTCACCCGATATCGCCACCTGCGATGATTGTCTGCGCGAGTTGTTCGACCCCGCCGATCGGCGCTATCACTACCCTTTTATCAACTGTACCAACTGCGGACCGCGCTTTACCATCATCCGGTCGCTGCCTTATGACCGAGCGGCCACGTCGATGAATTGTTTTCCCATGTGTCCTGAGTGTGCCGCGGAGTATGCCGACCCACTCGACCGGCGTTTTCACGCGCAGCCCGATGCCTGCTTTGATTGCGGGCCGCATATCACGTGGCGCGAAGCGAGCGTGGGCGGTGAGCCGGGCGAAGCCGCCGCGTTGCCGGCCGTCGGCACCACGCGCGAGACCAGCGACGCCATTATCGACCGCTGTGTTGAGCTGCTGGCCGGTGGCGGTATCGTCGCCATCAAGGGTCTGGGCGGATTTCACTTGGCATGCGACGCTTCCAACGAGCAGGCGGTAGCCGAGCTTCGCCGCCGCAAACGCCGCAGCAACAAACCGCTTGCCGTTATGGTACGCGACCTTGCCGACGCTGAACGCCTGTGCCATGTCAACGACGTTGCACGCGGCTTGCTGGCCGGCAGCATTCGCCCCATTGTGCTGCTGCGCCGACGTGCTGCTTGCGAGAGCGGCGGCTCCCCCGACGCCCTCGCGCTCGCGCCGTCCGTCGCGCACGACCTTCCAGAGCTCGGTGTTATGCTCCCCTACACCCCGCTTCAGCATCTGTTGCTTGCCGCGGCAGAAGCCCGCGGTATGCACGCGCTCGTCATGACCAGCGGAAACCTGAGCGAAGAGCCCATCGAGACCGATGACGATCTTGCCTGGGCGCGCCTCGTTGCCGCCGGCATTGCCGACGCGCTGCTCGGCAACGACCGCGCGATTCTCTCGCGCTACGACGACTCCGTGGTACGCGTGGTCGATGGCGCCGCCATGCCTGTGCGTCGCGCACGCGGATATGCGCCGCAGCCGTTAGCGCTGCCGGCGCTCGACGGCACTGCACCCTGCGTGCTCGCCTGCGGGCCGCAGCAAAAAGCTACGATCGCGCTCACGCGCGAGGACGCCGACGGCCATGTGGCCTGTTTTGTGTCGCAGCATATCGGCGATGTCGAAAACGGCGAGACCTTCGATGCCTGGAACGCCGCGCGCACGCGCTTGGAAAACCTCTTTGACCTGGCGCCTGCCGCCTTGGCATGTGACATGCATCCCAGCTATCTGTCGAGCCAGTGGGCGCGTGAACTGGCACGGAAGCACAATCTGCCGCTTATCGAAGTCCAACATCATCATGCACATATCGCGAGCGTGATGGCCGAGGCCATCGCCGCGGGCCAGCTTACAACCGACGCGCGTGTCCTTGGCATCGCCTTTGACGGCACCGGCGCCGGCACCGATGGGACCATTTGGGGCGGCGAGTTTCTTGTTGCCGGCCTTGCCGATTTTGAACGCGCCGCGCACCTGCGCACCTGGGCGCTCCCCGGCGGGGCGGCCTCCGTGCGCGACGCCCGCCGCAATGCCTTTGCCCTGCTGAGCGAGCTCGGCCTGCTCGAGCACCCGGGTGCCGCGGGGCTATTGGGCGCCCTCGACGAGCAAACGCGCAGCGTGACAGCCACCATGATCGAGCGCGGCATCAACAGCCCGCGTACCAGCAGCATGGGGCGTCTCTTTGATGCCGCGGCGGCAATTCTCGGCACCTGCGACAAGGCAACCTACGAGGGCGAACCCGCCATCGAACTCGAAGCCGCCGCCTGGCGCGCGCTCGGCGGTAAGACCGTTCGTCTCGACGGCAATCATGCAGGCGTATTCACGTCTGCCGACGACTCCCCCATCTTGGACCCCCAACCGCTCATCGAAGCTCTTCTGAATGGAATCGAGGCAGGCGCGCCGGCCGACCGGCTCGCCCTCGGGTTTCACATCGCCATTACGCACGCTACGACCCACATCGCACGCGAAATCTGTGCGCGCGAAGGCCTCGATACCGTCGCGCTCTCGGGCGGTGTGTTCATGAACCGGCTTTTGCTTCAGCTCCTTACCCACGAACTCAAAGACGCCGGTCTTGCCGTCTTGATCCCCCACGCCGTGCCCGTTAACGACGGCTGCATCGCCTACGGTCAGGCCGCCATCGCTCGCGCTCGCCTCGCGTAGACAGCATTGCGATAGGCTGTTTTGCCAGCCTGCGCGCCGCCGTCTCACAGGTGTAACGCGTTTGCTCGTGACTCCCGCGAGCGCTACCATCAACTGATGGGTAATTAGGCGCCTATCCAGCGCAAAACGTATAAAAGGGGAACATTATGTGCCTTGCCGTTCCCGGTAAAGTGGTCAAACGCGACGACGACCTTAAGGCGACCGTCGACATGATGGGCATCGAGCGCCCCGTTTCGCTGCGCCTCGTGCCGACGGCACAGGTAGGCGACTATATTCTCGTGCACGCCGGCTTTGGCATTCAGATCGTCGACGAGCAGGAAGCCCAAGAGACACTCGAACTCGTCAATACCATGGCCGAGCTGGCCGAAGAGGACCAGCTCGCCACCAACCCGGCCGAGGCATACTAGTGGCGGCGGCGCAGCCGGTTCGCTCCGGTATCGACTTTTCGGCATTTCGCGACCCCAAGCTGGCTCGCGAGCTCATTGATCGTATTCACGAGCTTGTCGGCAACCGCAGCATCAACCTTATGGAAGTCTGCGGTACGCATACCGTGAGCATTGGCCGCTATGGCTTTCGCTCCATTATGCCGACGGGACTCAAACTGCTAAGCGGCCCGGGATGCCCCGTTTGCGTCACCGCCAACCGCGACATCGATCACGCAATTGCGCTTTCCAACATGGACGGCGCCATCATCACCACCTTTGGCGACATGATGCGCGTGCCCGGATCGTCCACCTCGCTTGCCGCGCAAAAGGCGGCGGGGCGCGACATCCGCATCGTCTACTCTCCGCTCGACGCACTCGACATTGCCGAGCAAAATCCCGAACGCCCGGTCATCTTTATGGGCGTCGGCTTTGAGACCACAACGCCCACCATTGCCGCCGCTATCCTGGAGGCCGACGCGCGCGGGCTCCAGAACTTCTCGGTCTACTGTGCTCACAAGACCACGCCGCCGGCTCTGCGTGCGATCTCCAACGACCCCGAGACGACCATCGACGGCTTTATCCTGCCTGGTCACGTCGCTACCATCACGGGCCTGGCACCCTTTAGGTTTTTGGTCGATGAGTTCGAGACCCCCGGCGTGGTCACGGGATTTGAGCCGGTCGATATCTTGCAGGGCATCAGCATGCTGGTCCAGATGGTTGTCGAGCACAGGCCCGCAATCGACAACGCCTACCGCCGTGGCGTCAACGCTGACGGCAACCCCGTGGCACGCCAGCTGGTCGAGCAGGTGTTTGAGCCGTGCGACACCACGTGGCGCGGGCTGGGACCGATTGCCAACTCGGGTCTTTCCATCCGACCCGAATTCGCGCGCTTTGATGCCGGCGCCCGCTTTGACGTGCCCATTGAGGCGACGGTCGAGCCGCGCGGGTGCCGCTGCGGCGACGTGCTGCGCGGTGCCATCACGCCGAGCGACTGCCCATTGTTTGGCCGCACCTGCACGCCCGAGCACCCCGTCGGCCCGTGCATGGTGAGCTCCGAAGGCAGCTGCGCGGCGTACTACCGCTACCGCGACTAACCCGGACGCGCCCGCATGCTGACACCACCCACGATTGGAGTTTTCGATATGTCCCGTACTGCCACCGATAGCACTGTCCTGCTGGGCCACGGCTCCGGCGGCCAGATGATGAAGCGCATTATCGATGAGGTCTTTCTGGATGCCTTTGGGTCGCCCGAGCTGCTTGCGGGCAACGATGCTGGTGTCGCCGCGCTGCCCGCAAGCGAGCGAATCGCCATGTCGACCGACAGCTTTGTGGTAACGCCGCAGTTCTTCCCCGGCGGCAATATCGGCCGCCTCGCCGTATGCGGAACCGTCAACGACGTCGCGACCTCGGGCGCTAACGTGCGCTACCTGTCGTGCGGCTTTATCCTCGAAGAGGGCTATCCCATGGACAAGCTGCGCCAGATTGTGCAGACCATGGCCGAAACGGCGCGCGAGGCGGGCGTGAAGATTATCACCGGCGACACCAAGGTGGTCGAGCGTGGCGGTGCCGACGGCGTCTACATCAATACCGCCGGCGTGGGCGAGGTGCCCGCGGGCATGGCGCTCAGCGGCGCCAACTGCCGCCCCAGCGACGTCATCCTGGTCTCAGGCACGCTAGGCGACCACGGCATCGCCATCATGAGCCAGCGCGAGGGCTTGGCGTTTTCGAGCAACATCGAAAGCGACGCCGCACCGCTCAATCATCTGGTTGCCGACGTGCTCGCCGCCGCCCCCGACACCCGCTGCTTCCGCGACCCCACGCGCGGCGGCCTGGCATCCACGCTCAACGAGTTTGCCCAGGCCAGCGGCGTTGCCATGGAGATCGACGAGGATGCTGTGCCCGTGCGCCCCGACGTGCAGGCCGCCTGCGAGATGCTCGGCTACGATGTGCTGCAGGTGGCAAACGAGGGCAAGATGGTTGCCGTGGTGCCGGCCGAGCAGGCCGATGCCGCGCTGGCAGCCATGCGCGCCGCGCGCTACGGCGAAAACGCCGCGATTATCGGTCGCGTGCTGCCGCTTGCCGAGGACACCCGTCCCGCCGCGCGCGTACGCACCGGCTGGGGATCGACCCGCATCCTCGACATGCTCGTAGGAGAACAGCTTCCGAGAATTTGCTAGGGCGGAACCGCACGGTCGGCGCGATGCGGCTTGATATCCCTGGAGATGTTCAGATTTCGAGCACGCCCGACGCGGAAGCCCAGTATTATGGGGTGCGTTTTAAACCCAATGACGGGAGCTTTCATGGCAGCAGCTTTTTCCCATGTGATTTTTGATTTAGACGGCACCATCCTCAACACGCTCGAAGACCTGGCGGCCGCCGGCAACCACACCTGCGAGATGCACGGCTGGCCCACGTTTGCCGTGGACGAGTACCGCTACAAGGTGGGAAACGGCATGCTCAAGCTGGTCGAGCGCTTTATGCCTGCCGAGTATGCGGGCGACGGTCGCATGTTTGAGCAGACGCTTGCCGAGTTTAGGGCCTATTACGGCGAGCACAAGGAGGACCACACTGCCCCCTATGCCGGTACTATCGAGATGCTCGACCGCCTGCGCGCCGCGGGCGTGCAGCTTGCCGTGCTCACCAACAAGGACCACGTCTCGGCGGTTCCGCTTATCGAGAAATACTTTGGTTCCGAGCGCTTTGCGCTGGTGCAGGGCCGAGTCGATGCGTTTCCTCCCAAGCCCGAGGCGCCTGTTACGCTGCATGTGATGAAAGAGCTAGGCGCCGATCCGGCAACCACACTCTATGTAGGCGATTCCAATGTCGATATCCTGACCGGTCACAATGCCGGCCTCAAGAGCGCCGGTGTCAGCTGGGGCTTCCGCGGCCGCGCAGAGCTGGAAGCCGCCGGCGCCGACTACGTGGTGGACACCCAAGACGAGCTCTCGGCGCTGATTCTGGGCGAGTAGCGGGGCTGTCGCTCAACACGGCTGCATAGATTCTGTCGCGCGGAAAGCGCATCCCGTTTTGCCGCCCCAGAATGGGATGCGCTTTCCGGTTGAGCCTTGTCGGGGAAACGGCATCCCGTTTCAGAGCAATATTCCGGGTCGCACTTTCCACAACCCACCCCATCCGGAAACCGCGACCCGCTATTCGGCCAAATACCGGCTCGTATTTTCCCGAGCATTCGATGCAACGCTGGCGCAAGGAGTGTCCCCAACTGCCGGCAGAAAAGGAACGTCCCCAAGTGCCGCCCC
>URZJ01000037.1 GCA_900552395.1 uncultured Collinsella sp.
GGGGTGCGAAATCGGGACATTCGGCGCGGTTTCGCGCGCCCGTTCTTGCGCCTGTGGGCCCCGGATGCTGAATATTCCGGAATTTGCACGGCGCCCCCAGGGGTACCTGTGGGCGGAAAGCGACCGACCCACCGAAATATGCAATCGGCGGGTCGGTTTATGCATATATCCGATTGCGGACGCGTCGGCAGCACCTCAGAACCTGAATCCCTAAACATGTCCCTTCTTGATAGGTTTTAGAGCTCCACGCTTTCGGCGCCGTTGATGGTTAGGTTGCGCTCGTAGAAGGCCGTGAGGGCGCGGATGGCGTATACCACGTCGCGCACGCCACCGGTCTCGTAGCTAGAATGCATGGCCAGCTGAGGCAGGCCCACGTCCACGGCATGCATGCTCGCCTGCATATTGGACAGATTGCCGAGCGTGGAGCCGCCGGCCATGTCGCTCTTGTTGGCGAAGGCCTGCGTGGGCACGTCGGCGTCATCGCAGATGGCCTGGAACACCGCGCGGCTAAAGGCATCGGTGCAGTAGTGCTGGTTGGCGGCTTCCTTGATGACGATGCCGCCGTTGAGCACAACCTGGTTGCGGGCGTCGCACTTCTCGGCGTGGTTGGGGTGCACGGCATGCGCGTTGTCGCAGCTCACGAGCATCGAAGCGGCAAGCGCACGGTGGTACGACTCATCGTCAAAGCCCAGCGATCCGTTGATGCGGCGCAGCGCGTCGGCCAAGAACGTCGACATGGCGCCCTGCTTGGTCTCGGAGCCAACCTCCTCGTTATCGAAGCAGCAGAAGACCGAAACGTCGTGCGCATTCTCGGCACCCAAAAATGCCTGCAGCGAGGTGTAGGTGCAGGCCAGGTCGTCGAGCTTGGGCGTCGAGATAAACTCGTCGGCCCAGCCCCAAATGCGCGCATCCTGACGATTGACCAGGAACAGATCGCGGCCCAGAATCTGCTCGGGCTCAACGTCCAGCTCTTCGGCGATCAGGGCATCGAAGTCACCCTGCTTAAGCTCGCCGGCGCTGATGAGCGGGCACAGGTCGACAGCTCGGTTGGGCGCAAAGCCCTCGTTAACGCCACGATTCATATGGATGGCAAGGCTCGGGATAATGGCAACTTCGCGCTCGGTAGCGAGCAAGCGGCTCTCGATACGGTCGCCCTCGCGCACCAGCACGCGGCCCGCAAGTGCCAGCGGGCGATCGAACCAGGTGTAGTCGATCATGCCGCCGTAGGCCTCGGTGTTCAGGCGCAGCGTCTCGCCCGCGCCGTCGAGCTCGGGCACGGCCTTAACCTTAAACGTCGGCGAATCGCTGTGTGACGCCGTGAGTTGAAAATGATAGTCGCCGGCAACGCCGTCCTCGCCCCACGTCGCGGCCAGGTCCTCGCCCACCTTAAAGGCAACGACGCTCGAGGTGTTGCGCTGCGTGTAATAACGCCCGCCCGGTTCGATATCCCACGCCGCATTCTCGGGCAGGTAGGTAAAGCCCGCCTCGTCGAGCTCGGCCATAATGGTCGCCGCCGTATGGAACATGCTGGGGCATGCCTCGATAAAGTCGATAAGGTCGTTGGCGGCCTCGATATCGTCGGCCGTCACATGCACGCGCTCGGGCGTTTCCTGATCCGTCATGCTCTCCCCTTTCGCTGGGTTGATGGTCCCCTCCAGCATACCCCGCCACGCCAGTGCCGCACTCTTCATTCCGTGCTTAATTCCGCACCGCTCACCAAGTTGAGCCATCATGCCCGCGCTCCTTTTGCGACAATTGCGCCAACAGGACGAGAGGAGCCGTCATGAAGCCACGTAACATTGCCATCGCCTGCGGTGTCGCGGGAGCCGCCGTCGGCCTTGCCGCTGCCACCGGCATCGTTTACCGCAAGCAAATCAAGTCCGTCGCGTCGCTCAAACGCTTGACCGACTATGCGGATGGCTATGACCTGTACGCAATCGACATCGCCTACGGCTACGATCTTGATCGCATCATCGCCGCTGGCGTGTGCGACGATCAGGCCTACATCGATGCCGTGGTGGCGCAGGTGCTGCCCGGTGCGCCGGCACATGTCCAGGCGCCCCAGTTTGCCTGCAGCGCTTTTGCCGCCGTAGATGCCGAAGGCCGCGTGCGCACCGGTCGCAATTACGACTTTAAGGACGACACCTCGGTGCTGCTGGTGCGCAATCACCCACGCGGCGGCTATGCCTCCATCGGGTTTGCCGCCCTTAACAACCTGGGCGATAACACTCCGCTTGACTCCGTCGCCGGACGTGCCGCCGCACTCATGGGCCCGTTTACCCAGCTCGACGGTGTTAACAAATGCGGCGTGTCCATTGCCGTACTCACTCTGGATTCCAAGCCCTGTGACCAGGACACGCAACGCCCCGTCATCAACACTTCGCTCGCCATCCGTCTGGTGCTCGACCGCGCGGCCACCACGCAGGAGGCCGTCGACCTGCTTTCTGCCTACGACATGCACGCCATGGCCGGACGCGACTATCACTTCTTTATCAACGACGCCGCCGGTGACGCGCGGGTGGTGGAGTGGGATCCGCGCGATCCCGACCGTGCATGCAAGGCGACGCCCGTACGCCAGGTCACGAACTTCTACGCCTGCTATGGCGACGAAGTGCTGCCCAACCAAAAGAATGGCGAGCTGGGCCATGGCAAGGAGCGCGCCATCGCCATCGCCGATGTCCTCGACGCCCATACCGGCGCCCAAGACGAGGCAGTCGCTTGGAAGGCCCTACGCGCTGCGGCGCAAGAGCCCAATCCGGAAGACATCACCAGCAACACGCAGTGGTCGGTCGTCTTCGACAACACCGAGCCCGCTGCCGCCATCACGCTGCGCCGCCACTGGGGCGACGTCGACGCCTTCGCGCTGTAAGGAGCTGGCACCGTCGTCCTTACGCTCGCCTGACGTTGCTTACATTTCTATACGCTTGAGCTAACACGTTTTACCCCCGCATCAACAGTGTGCGGGGGTAAACTTATGCGCATGTTATAACTTGCCCGGAAGGATTCATCATGCTCAGGATCGGTCTTCTTACCAGTGGCGGCGACTGCCAGGCGCTCAACGCCACCATGCGCGGCATTGTCAAAACGCTTATGACCAATAGCAAAGAGCCTATCGAAATCTATGGTTTTGAGGATGGCTACCAGGGCCTTATCTACAGCAGGTTCCGCGTCATGACGCCCGCCGATTTTAGCGGCATCCTCACCCGCGGCGGCACCATCCTGGGCACGAGCCGCACGCCGTTCAAGCGCCTGGACATTCCCGAGGCCGACGGCGTCGAGAAGGTGCCCGCAATGGTCCACACCTATCATAAACTGCAGCTCGACTGCCTGTTTATGCTGGGCGGCAACGGATCCACCAAGACCGCCAACCGCCTGCGCGAAGAAGGCCTCAACGTTATCGCCCTGCCCAAGACCATCGATAACGACACCTGGGGCACCGAGTTGACGTTTGGCTTTACGAGCGCCATCGACGTCGCCACCAAGTGCATCGACGACATCCACACCACTGCCTCGAGTCACGGCCGCGTGTTTGTCATCGAGATCATGGGCCACAAGGTCGGTTGGATTCCGCTGTATGCCGGCGTCGCGGGCGGCGCGGACGTCATCTTGATTCCCGAGATCCCCTACGACATGGACAACGTCATCAAGACCATCGAGCATCGCATGGAGACCGGCAGCCGCTTTACCATCGTAGCCGTCGCCGAGGGCGCTATCTCCAAGGAGGACGCAGCGCTGCCCAAGAAGGAGTACAAGAAAAAGCTCGCCGAGCGCACGAGTCCGTCGATCGTCTACGACATCGCCAAGGAGATCGAGGCCAAGACTGGTCGCGAGACCCGCGTCGCCATCCCCGGCCACACGCAGCGCGGCGGCCAACCCGACGCCCAGGACCGCATCTTTGCGACCCAGTGCGGCGTCGAGGCGGCACTGGGGTGCCTACGCGGCGAGTTTGGCTACATGATTGCCCTGCGTGACGGCAAGATGTGCCACATGCCGCTCGAGGAGGTCGCCGGCAAGCTCAAGTTTGTCGACCCCCAGAGCGACCTGGTGCGCGAGGCCAAGGCGCTGGGCATCAGCTTCGGCGACGAATAGCCTCGGCCGAAACTGCTCTCATCGGAGACCCCAGGGCTTACATCCCAAATCGTCCTCGGACATGTCAGGACCCCGCCGTGCGCTTCGCGCGGCGGGGTCCTTCCGTCCTGCGGAAAGATTTGGGATGTAAGCCCTGAGGCCTCCTGCGGTAACTAGGGAGGCCGAGGCTATTCGTCTTCTTGCTGCGGGTGCGTGGGCTGAGATTTTGGGATGTTGCAGGCTCTTAGCTGAGAGTAGCACTGACATTTGTCCTGAAATGGCTGGTCGTTAGGGGTTGCTACCGGTAGTTGCGGTAGGGTTGGGGCAGATTCTAACTAGAAATGGTGGTCGCTACCGGTTGTTCTCGGCATACTCGGCTCATTCGATTACGGTCACCACATGAAAGGAACTGTCATGGATCTTGCGATGGCACAGCGGCTCGTCGATCGCCGCAAGGCTGCTGGGCTTTCTCAGGAGGCGCTTGCCGCCCAGCTGGGTGTGAGTCGTCAGGCTGTCAGTAAATGGCAGCGAATCCTCACCCGATACCGATAACCTCATTGCGCTCGCCGCGCTGTATGACGTGTCGTTGGACGAGCTGTTATATGGGGAGGCGGCCAACGATGCCGACGACCTGGAGGACGGTAGCGCCGACACCGAGACGGCGGATGTGGCTGACGAGGCCGAGGATTCTGCCGAGCACGCCGATTGCGGCGACAAACCACTTGTCGATATTTCCCTCGCGCGCGGTATCCACGTCATTGATCCCAATAAAGGCGAGGAAGTCCATGTTGGTTGGAGCGGCATCCATGTGACCAACGAGCGCAAGGGCGAAGAGGTGCATGTGGGGCCGGACGGCGTGCATATCGATACGCTTGAGGACGATGGACATAGCGTACGCACCAATGACGACGG
This sequence comes from uncultured Collinsella sp., assembly GCA_900552395.1. Taxonomy (GTDB): domain Bacteria; phylum Actinomycetota; class Coriobacteriia; order Coriobacteriales; family Coriobacteriaceae; genus Collinsella. Next base: position 4,981 of record URZJ01000037.1, read on the forward strand.
CACCGTCACCATCGACGGTGAGACGTTTTCCAGCTGGAAGGAAGCACACGACAAGCTCGACCATCATGGCAAACATTTCCACACCAAGGTCGGTCGTGCGTGGAACAAGTTTCCCTTCCCCGCACTTGTCGCTCTCGCCTATCTGGTGCTCGGCATTGTCTACGGCACATGGGCTACGGGACTCTTCCTCGTCTTTTTGGTTCCCGTCTACTACGCGATTGGTGACTTCATCGATCGGCGCCACCTGTCTAAGCTGATCGAGGCCATCTACCCGGCAGCCGCCATCGCTTGGTTCCTCTACATGTGGCTCTGTTTGGGACAGCCCCATCCTGCATGGATCATCCTCATCACGATTCCCGTCATAAAGGCGCTCATGCGCTGGTGCCGCAAACAATGGAAGCACCGCAAACAGGCCTAACACGCTCCGACCCACCAGCACCCAACCGCCCCCGCCCTTCTCCTAAGTTGCGGTGAGATAGGGACTGTTTTGAAGCTCCAAAGCGCCAAACAGTCCGTATATCACCGCAACTTACAAACAACTGGGTCAGTTCCGGCACGGAGATTAGCATTGAGCTGACCGCGCGCCAAGAAAAGGGCCTATTTACTACGTTTAACTCGAGAGGGCCGACCATACCCGCCTTTTCCGAAAACTGGCAAGCCATCTACCTGCGGTTTTAATTTCATAATCTTTGTCACGGTCGAGGGTGTGGTAGCAAACGTAGTAGATAGGCCCATTTTGTGGCATACGACCCATACAAGCCCAATCTCGAAGGCTAAAGAGAGCCTCTCATCCACGCCTGTGAGCGAAAACCAAATAGAATGAAAGGCAAATGGAAAGCCCGTTTGACGAGCGGAGGACATATGCGCGACGTAGCCGAAAGCGACTGGAAGCTATTTAAGAAAATGCTTCCTCAATGGCAAGAACGTTATATGGAAAAGCTCATCGCCCAGTACGTTGAGATGCTGAACGGCGACAGCGAAGCGTCCAGTAGATTTTGGACACTAGAAGAGCGCCTCAATAGAGACAAGCTGTCCTCAGGCGTAATTGCAAACGACATTCGCCGCAGCACAATGCACCGCGAGATAGCCAATTTGCTTATCGACAGCGTGATCACCCTTGACGACCTTGACGGTTTTACCGAGGACATTAAGAGCTATGCGCAACACTGGATTGGCCAGTAAGAGCACTGAACGACAGACATCCCCAGCAAAACGGGGCGAACGCCGGGCCACCTAATGGTTGTTCGCCCAGATAAAACCTGCCAAAATAAACCTGTCCCTTTTTGGCAGGTCACTCGGCGCTCTTGAGGGCGCCGACCATGTCGATCTTGTTGAGGGTGCGATTGGTAGCGAGGTTGACGATGATCGTAAAGCCAAAGGAAAGCACCACGGCAAGCGCGTAGCTCAGCGGCTCGACTTCGACGTCAAAGTACAGCGACGGCATCTGCAGGATGTACGTAAAGCTCTCGGCAAGCAGGCCACCCAGCGGCACGCCCAGCGCGGCGCCAATCGCCGTGAGGATCAGCGTCTCCTTGTTAACGTAGTGGTGTACCTCACCACGACGGAAGCCCAGCACCTTGATAGTCGCCAGCTCGCGTTCGCGCTCCGAGATGTTGGTGTTAGACAACGTGAATACCACCACAAACGACAGGCACGCCGCCATAAAGGTCACAAGCACCACGACCGAATTGATAATCGTAAAGTTTGCCTCATAGTTTTCCCAATGCTCGGCGGTACTCGACAGCGTAATCCAACCATCGCTCTTAAGACGGTTGGTAAACGCAATCTGGTCGGCCGACGAGCCCTTAAGCAGCACAAAGATGCCGTTAAGACGCGCGCTTCGACCGAACGCGCGCTCATAGGTGCCCTGCGTCATATAAAGCGTGTTGCCCAGATAGTTAAGCGAAATGTCGCTAACCTTGACCTTGGCAACATTGAGCGACGAATCCTGGACGTGAGCCGTGTCACCCGGCTTGATCCCCAGCACCAGCTGAGAGCTCTTGCTCAAATACACGTCTCCGTCACGCAGGGCGAGCGGTTCTTTGGACTCGTCCTCTAGGCGCACGTAGTCATCCAGGTCGTTCGTGCGGTCATCGGGCACCACGATCAGCTGCACAGTCTCGCTCTTACCGCCAAACGTAAAGGTGACGTTGTCGGTCATAATCGGCAGCGTCGAAGTCACAGTCACGTTGGAATCATTGGCTGCACTGCGCTCATCCAGTGCCGCGCACGTCTGCGAAAAATCATCGGGATTGGCAACCGCCAGCAGGTCATAGCGCGTGATATGCCCGTACTGCTTGGGCGACAACGCGACCGACGTATCACGGATGCCCATACCGCAAATCACAAGCGCCGTGCAGCCCGCAATGCCAAAGATGGTCATAAAGGCGCGCTTTTTGTAGCGGAATAAGTTGCGTGCAGCGACCTTGTTCAAAAAGCCCATGCGGTGCCAGATAAAGCCGATGCGCTCGAGCAGAATGCGCGAGCCGGCGCGCGGGGCCTTGGGGCGCATGAGCGAGGCCGGGGTCTCAGCCATCTCGTGGCGGCAGGCGATAATCGTGGCGCCCACCACGCCCACGGTAAACAACGCCACCGATACGAGCGATGACACGATGTCGTACGAAAGCAGCATCTGGGGCAGCGAGTACATGTCGTCGAACACCGTAAACAGGAACAGCGGCAGACCCACAAATCCGATGATATTGCCAAGCACGCCACCGATCAGACACGCCCACAGCGAGTAGTCCACGTATTTGGACAGGATGCGTCCGCGCGAATAGCCGAGTGCTTTGTACAGGCCAATAAGCGTGCGCTCCTCTTCGACCATGCGCGTGGCGGTGGTGAGGCTGATGAGCACGGCGACGATAAAGAAGATAAACGGGAACACGGTGGCGATGGCCTCGATCGAAGAACTGTCGCTCTCGACGCTCGAGTAGCTTGCGATGTTACCGCGGTCCTGGATGTACCAAGTGCATTCGCCCAGATTGGAAAGCTCGGCGCGGGCATCGGCGAATTGCTGATCGGCGGCGGCGCGGCGCTGGTCCAACTCGGCCTGAGCTTGGACGCGTTCCTCACTGCCCTCGGCCATGCGATTAATGTTGTCCTGCTCGATCCCAAAGACCATATTCGCCTGACGCTCAGCCGCGTCCAAGCTCGCCGGTGTGTCGACCGTCAGCTCCTGGGCGCGCGCCTTCTCACGCTCCTCGCGGATCTTCTCGATATTGCCCTTGACCTCATTGATCTTTGCCGAGTAGGCATCCGAATAGGAGTTGAGGCTCTTGGCTCCCTCGACGACCACGTGGACAGCGGAGTAGGAAGAAGATGTCGCGGCATCCTCGCCCACGTAGAACTTGTAGTCCGCAGTCGAAGCAGCGCGAAAGGCGTTGACGGTCGAGTCGGAGCTCACGTCGGTAGGATCGAGAACCTCGGCCGTGATGGTGTAGTCCCCATCGGCAAACTGGTCCTTGGCGCTTTGGTTCGACGAGCTCGCATCGTTGGCGGCAAAGCTCACCGTATCGCCGATTTTCTTGCCCGAAGCCTTCAAAAAACGTGAGGTCACTGCCACTTCGCCCGAAGTCTCGGGCAGCTCGCCGCGTACTAGCACCGGTTGGTCAATATTCTCTTTGGAAAGGCTCTGCACGACCACGCGCTCGCGCGTTGTACCCACGGCGGTGTAGGCGGTCTCGGTGTAGATGCCCTCGGCCGTCTCGACGCCATCGACCTCTTGAATGGCAGCAAGATCGTCATCGGTCAGACCATAGGTCGACTGCACGTTGATGTCATAGACATTCTGCTGGTCAAAATAGGCGTCGACCGAATCACACAGGTCCTCGCAGCCCGCCTTAAGGCCGCACATCACGCTCACGCCAAGCGCGGTGATCACAACGATAGACAAGAAGCGTTTGAGGCTGCCGCGAATCGTGCGGTAGATGCCACGGCGAAAAACCGTCGGCACCATATCGTTTGAGCTTTGGGCGGTGCGGTAGGTCGTAAAATCCTGCTCGCGCTCCGTGTTCTGCGCGTCGCGGCGCTGGCTGTTTTGGCGGTCCTGGTCCATGGGCGCTACCACTCGATCGTCTCGATAGGCACGGGATTTTGCTGGACCGTCTCGCTCTCCACGCGGCCGCTCTTAAAGCGGATCAGGCGATCGGCCATGGGCGCCAGCGCAGAGTTGTGGGTGATGATGATGACCGTAATGCCTTGCTTGCGGCAAGTGTCCTGTAGCAGCTGCAAGATCTGCTTGCCGGTTTTGTAGTCGAGTGCACCCGTAGGCTCGTCGCACAAAAGCAGCTTGGGGTTCTTAGCCAGCGCGCGGGCGATGGATACGCGCTGCTGCTCGCCGCCCGAAAGCTGCGCCGGAAAGTTAGCGAGGCGGTCGCCCAGGCCAACCTGGCGAAGCGTTTGCTCGGCATCGAGCGAATCGGGGCAGATCTGCGCCGCGAGTTCGACGTTCTCAAGCGCCGTCAGGTTGGGGACCAGATTGTAGAACTGAAAGACAAAGCCGACGTCAGCGCGACGGTATTCCACAAGCTGAGCCTCGTTGGCAGAGCTCACGTCACGCCCGTCCACCGTCACGGTGCCAGAAGTTGCCGTGTCCATGCCGCCCAGAATGTTGAGGGCCGTGGTCTTGCCGGCACCCGAAGCACCCAAAATGATGGCGAGCTCGCCGCGCTCGACCGTAAAGCTCGCGCCGTCGAGCGCGTGGATGCAGGCATCGCCCTCGCCGTATGCCTTGATGACGTCTTTGAATTCGATATAGGCCATCGATTAATTCCCATCTGGTCGGATAACTCTTTAGTATTACCCATTTCCCACCTACCAAAAAGGGACAGGTTTATTTTGGCAGGTTTTATATGGGGAAACGGCAGCTATAGATAGGGCGCCGGGGAGGCCGAGAAATCATCAACGGGGTCAGGCCGACCGCCAAACACAACGCACGCATCTCAATCTGTCAGCCAAATCATTCGAACAGTTGTTCGTTTCTATGATATGATTCAACTATCTAAGCAGGCCAATACGCAGAAAGGCGGCCAACATGGCGTTCGACTTTAAGAAGGAATGCAAGGAGCTCTACAAACCTGCAAGCAAGCCGAGTATCGTAACTGTCCCGCCTATGAGCTACGTTGCCGTTCGCGGAAAGGGTGACCCAAATACCGAAGGTGGCGAGTATCAAAACGCCCTGCCGCTACTTTACGGCATCGCCTATACCGTCAAGATGTCGAAGAAAGGCTCAAGGAGTATCGAGGGCTATTTCGACTTTGTGGTACCGCCGCTCGAGGGTTTCTGGTGGCAAGAGTCCCCGAGCGGCGACATCGATTATGTACGCAAGGACAATTTCAACTTTATCTCGTGCATCCGCCTGCCCGATTTCGTCACCCGAGATGACTTTGGCTGGGCAGTCGCGGAAGCCACGACCAAAAAGAAACTGGACTTTTCCGCCGTCGAACTGCTTAAAGTTGACGAGGGTCTCTGCGTTCAATGTATGCACACCGGGCCCTACGACAACGAACCGGCGACCGTAGACGCTATGCATGAATACACGACCGAGCTGGGCTATGTTCCCGACTTCTCAGACACCCGTTTACATCACGAAATCTATCTCTCCGATCCACGCAAATGCGCACCGGAGAAACTTAAGACCGTGGTTCGTCATCCTATCAAGCGCGCTGAATAGCGTGGGGCGTCATTTCACGCGCTAGGTTTTAAGCCAGCCAACCAGCCGCCTCCTAGGCCGTCCGGTAATTATCTTGACGCGGCCCGTCGCATCTTATAAGTTTGTTTTGCTAAAGCTGGAAAGCCTCTCAACGATGCGCAACTCCAGCTCTTTTTCTATCAAGAGAGCAAGTGTCGGAAAGCAAAATGTCAGAAAGCAGCGCATCGAGCAGGATTAAACGCCTGGTCAACACCTATAGCGGTCTCGTGCTCATGGGCGCCGTCGGAATCCCTATCGGCGTTATCGTTGGCGCCATCTGTGCCCTTTTTGGTCGTGTGCTCCTGGCAATTGGCGCCTTCCGGGACTCGCACGTCGCGTTGCTGCTCCCCTTTCTCGCTCTTGCGGGCCTTGCCATCGTGTTTGCCTACCGCACCTGGGGCAAGGGCACCGACCGCGGCATGAGTCTGGTGTTCGACGTAGGCCACGGACGCGAGGACGCCATCTCCCCACATTTGGTGCCGCTCATTATGCTGAGCACGTGGGCCACGCATCTCTTTGGCGGCAGCGCGGGACGAGAAGGCGTAGCCGTGCAGATCGGCGCAACCGTCTCGCATTGGATCGGCCGACGTCTACCTTTCCGAGACCCCGGCAACACGTTTTTGCTTATCGGCATGGCCGCCGGCTTTGCCGGACTCTTCCGAACGCCCCTCGCCGCCACGGTCTTTGCGATCGAAGTACTGGTCGCAGGACGCATGGAATACCGCGCGCTGTTTCCCGCGCTTACGGCTTCGCTTGCCGCAAGCATGACCTCCGGCGCTCTGGGACTCGAGAAGTTCGAGGTCGCCATTACCGCCTCGTATGCGCTCGACCTCCCCGGTCTTGGACGACTGGCGCTGTTGGGTATCGCGTTTGGTATGGTAGGTGGAGCTTTTGCCTGGTGCCTTGCCCATGCCAAGACCCTTGCAGCGCGGCTGCTCCCCAGCCCTTACATACGCGTTGCCGTTATGGGCCTTGCGCTGTCGGCGATTCTGTTCGCGCTGTGGCAGGGGCGATACTGCGGCCTTGGCACCAACCTGATATCCGCGGCACTGGGTGACAACGGCGAGGCGTCGATCATGCCTTGGGACTGGGCGCTCAAATTCGTACTCACCATCGCCACGCTTTCCGCAGGATATCAGGGTGGCGAGGTGACGCCGCTGTTCTCCATCGGAGCCAGCCTGGGTGTCGTACTCGCCGGGATTCTCGGCATGCCCGTCGAGCTCTGCGCCGCG
>URZJ01000038.1 GCA_900552395.1 uncultured Collinsella sp.
GCATTATCTGTCTGCCACACCCGAATCATCAAGAAAACAAAAGCCGCGCGCCCTTTCGAGCACGCGGCTTTTAACATACACATGGCTTAAGGGGTCGGGGTGTGAGCCGCGCAGGGACACACCCCTCAAGCTAGAGCCTTACCAGATGCTCGGCCAGAGACCAAGCGGGCCAGCGCCCAGGATGCCAAGGACGAAGAGCAGGAGAATGCCCTTGGTCGGGGTCCAGCTGTGCTTAGCGAACATGTAGTAAAGCAGCAGCGTAAGCATAAGCGGGACGAGCTTCGGGACGATGGTGTTGAGGGTGTCGGCAACGGAGAAGTTGACCGGATCCTCGGTGACGGTACCGTAGGTAACGGACGCCATGCCGTTGCCCAGATCGGTGACGCCGCACTCGACATCGTTGCCGTCGGCATCAGAAGCGGTAAGAGCGTTACCGTCGGCGTCGGTCATGGCCATGGTGCCAGCCTCAGCGGTCTCGGTATCAATACCCTCGAGGCCGGTGAAGTTCTCGGCCTCCTCCTCGGAGACGACAACCGTGTGGGCAGCAATGCCGCGGGTGGTGCCGTTGGGGATCTTGAGGTTGATCTGGGTGCCACCCATGGTGACGACCAGGCAACCGACGACGAAGACGCCCATGATGGAAGCGGCACGCGTAAAGGCCTGCATGTTGGCGGTCAGAGCATCAATAGCGCTGGTGCCAAGCTTGTAGGACCAGTTCATGAGCCAGAAGCGCAGAGCGAACTGGACGACGTTGAAGATCACCAGGAAGATCAGCGGCGCAGCGGCGTTACCGTTGATAGCCATGTTGGAGGTGATGCCGGCCGTGATAGGCACGAGCGTCAGCCAGAACAGGGCGTCACCGATACCACCGAGCGGGCCCATTGCGGCGACGCGGACGGCGCGGATCGTGGGGATGTCAACCTTGTTCTGCTCGAGCGAAAGCACGATACCCATAACAAAGGTGACAAGGAACGGGTGAGTGTTGAAGAACTCCAGGTTGTGGCTCATGGAAGCCGCGAGGTCGTTCTTGTTGGTGTGGATCTTCTCCAGACCGGGGATGATGGAGTAAAGCCAGCCAGCGGCCTGCATACGCTCGTAGTTGAACGAGGCCTGCAGGAAGCAGGAGCGCCAAGCCATCTTGTTGAGGGTCTTCTGGTCGAGCTGCGGAGCAGGAGTGAGATCCTCGTAGTGCTCCGGGATCACATACTCATTAGATGCCATCTTCGAAGTCACCTCCGTCAGAAACAGCTGCACCCTTCAGCTCGGTCTGCTGCTGGAAGTCCCAGAAAGCAATGCCGAAGCCGATGAGAGCGAGGATGAGCAGAGCAGGGGTTGCCAGAGAATCGTTGGCAACGGTGATGAGCGCGAGGCCAAAGCCCATGAGGAAGAAGCCCCACATATCGCGGTTCATCATAACCTTGAGCAGGACGGCGAAGCCGACGAAGCGCATCATGCCGCCTGCAGCGGAGAGACCGGTCTGCAGCCAAGTCGGAATGGCAGCGGCGATGGTCGCACCGATGGTGGCGCCGGCGATGAAGAACAGGGTGACGACGACGGCGAAGATCAGGCCGAGCAGGGTCATGGCGAAGTAGTTCAGGCGCTCGATGCCCTTGGTGTCCGCGTTGTGAGCCATGTTATCGGCCGAGGACATAAGCGGGGACATAAGCGTGAAGACCAGGGTAACACCAAGCTGGCCAAGCAGAGCGAACGGAATGGCGAGGCCGACTGCCGCGTTGGGCTCGAGCTTCGTAGCGATAGCGAGAATGGCTGCCATGATGCCGCCGATGACGGCGTTAGGCGGCTGAGCGCCTCCGATCGGCATGTTGCCGATCGTCATGAGCTGATAAGTACCACCCACGAGAAGACCGGTGTTGAGGTCGCCAAGGATAAGACCGATGACGGCGCCGGTGACGATGGGCTGATAGAGAGACTCGAGGAAGTTGAACTGGTCGATTGCCGCGATGAACGTAACAACGAAGACCAGTGCGACCTGAATGATCGAGAATTCCATCTTGCTCCTCCTTTCAAAATGTATGTACGCACTTTGGGTTCACGTACAGAATGTCAGGGTTTCACTCCTGACAACGTGGATCACGAGGATTACGAGAAGAGCTTGCTCGTATCCTCAACAGGCGTGCTCGGAACGCGCCTGATCTCCAACTCCACCCCCAATTCCTGCAGCTCTTTAAACGCAGCGACATCCTCGTCGTTAACTGCGACGGAGGTGGCGACTTGGCGCTTTCCTTCCGACATGTGCATGTTGCCGTTGTTTACCTTCTTTATAGGCACACCGCCCTTGACGAGCGTAAGCACGTCTTCCGGTGTTTCGGCCACGATGAAGATCTTCTGGCGCGGGCTCGCCTTGCCAATGACGTCGATGGTCTTCTGCAGGGAGAAGAAACGCGTAGCGACGCCGGCGGGAGCGGCCATCTTCATGAGGTTCTGACGCATGGTGTTGGTCGACACATCGTCGTTGGCGACGAGGATGAGGTTGGAGCCCAGGGTGGAGTTCCACTGGGTTGCGACCTGACCATGAACCAGTCGGTTATCGATGCGGGTAAGAAGAATGTTGGGTTCTGCCATGTTGATCAGCTTCCTTTCGTTGATTGCTGACGACAGTTACTTAATCTCCTGAATCGCGTAACGCGAAACATCTACGACGGCACCGGATCGGACTTTGATCTGGACCTTTTCGCCTTCGATGCCTTTGACGGTTCCGTAGATACCGCCGGCGAAAAGAACCTCCTGACCCGGCTTGAGCTCCGTGTGCAGCTCCTTGAAGTACTTCTGCTTCTTCTTCATGTTGATTTGCGACCAGATGGTGTAAATCAAGCCCATGATGACAAGCAGGCCCAAAAGAGCGACCGAGGAACTCAGAACACTGGCTCCGAAATCGGCCATTAGATGCCGTCCTCGTCGCCGAAGATATCCTCTTCCTCGGCACCAGCGACGGAAGCGACCGTCTGGGCGGTGATGCCCGTCTGGCCAACGGTCACGGCCTGCTCGCCAAGCTCGGCGAGCGTGGCGTTGCCGCGGAGGAACAGAAGCTCAATAACCATGGGAAGGTTAGTTCCAGTCAGAATCTCGACGTTGTCGACATCCTGGGCAATCATCATTGCCTGGTTGAACGGGGTACCACCAAGCAGGTCGGTAAAGACGAGCACGCCATCGCACTCCTCGCGCATGGCGGTAATAGCGGCGCGGAGATCCTCACCGTAGGAAGCAGCCTGGTCGCCCTCAAAAGGAACGACGGTAAAAGCGGGCTGGTCGCCAGCGACCATAGCGATAGCGCTTGCGAGGCCGGGTGCGAACTGTCCATGACCGGTAAGAATAAAGCCAACCATTCAAATTTCCCTTCCGAAGGTGTGTACGATCTGAGTCCGATGATGTTCGGAAGCCAACGGGCAATCGCCCTTAAAGCTTCTTGGAAAGCGTTCTTTGAGAACCAGTGGTCTCTCAACTGGTAGTAACCACGTGACGTGTTGTTGTCACTATATCACCACAGAAGAGGTTGCTTTCGTTGATTCATACAGTAAAACGTTTTTGCACCGTTCACGGTAAAAAATCGACCGTTTACCGCTCGTTAACACTTCTACCTGCGGTTTTGAAACCGTATCGAAATACTTTGACGAAAGATCGGAACCTTTTCTGTGTCTAAACAACGCAGGGTGGCTAAAAATGGCGTGTAGAAAAAATGCAGGTCATTGTGAAGATTTGTGAATTGGTCTTTTTGACTTAATACCAGTTAGAACCAGTTTCGATATTATCGGTGAACGGTAGTTTTCGACCGTTCACCGGTTATTTGCAATCGTTTACGGCCGTTTTCCAGGATGAATTGAGGATACCCGATGAAGCACTTGCACGGGCGCAAGTCCTATCCTAGTGGTTTCGGTAACAAAATGCCCGCTAGAACGTTGTCGTTCTAGCGGGCTTAATCAGGTAGATCGGTTAGCGCGCAGTAGTGCAGACAGATCTTACGCAAACAGGCCGTAGATGCTGATGTTGGCCTTGGCGTAGAGGCCGTTAGCATACTCGGTCCACTTGGAGCTAGCGCTTGAGGCCTGCGAGGAATACTGCTGGTAGGCGGTGTAATAGGCGGTCATGGCCTGCTTATAGGTAGCGCTATCGGCCGTAAAGGCATCGTCAGCGAAGGCCTTGGCATAGGTGCTATCGGCGTCCTTCCAGGTGCCCTTCTCGCTATCCCACTCGTCGCCGGCAAGGTTAATGATGTAGTCGGCGTAGTCCTTGCTCGCGGTCTCCTCGTTGCCGTCAGCAGGCTCGGTCGGGGCGGTTGGCATGCTTGCGGAGCTATCGCCGACCTTCTTCTTGTAGAGCTTCTGCAGCGTCGCGGACTGGCGGACGATCTGCTTGGCCTGGTCCTTGGACACGCCGTACTGTTTTGCCATGGTCTTGTAGTCGGAGGTGCCGATGGAATCCTCGGCGTACTTCTTCATCTCCTTAGAAGAGACGGTGATGCCCTCGTCCTCGGCAGCGTCGAGCAGGATCTTGTTGCGCACGTAGGACAGGATGACGTCGGCAGAAGGAGCGGTGTAGTTGCCATCGCTATCCTTGACGGTGTCAAGGCTGTACTGGCTCTCGATGGCCTCGCGCGCAGTGATGTCGCTCTTCTTGCCGTTGTAGCTATAGCTTGCCACGGTCGAATCGAGCTGGTCCTCGGTGAGGGTCGCCGAGCCGACACCCTTACCGCCAAAGCCGCCATTGCCAATAAAGAAGCCGACCACCGCAGCAATCACGATGGCGACCACAAAGGCGGCAATCATCGTCTTCTTATGCTTGAATGCATGGTCGTCCGTATCGGAGTCGTCCTCGTCCTGCTCCTCGGGCATCAGATTCTCGTCAGCGGCTTCTGCGGCGATCTGAGCCTCCAGACGGGCGTCCTCTTCCTCGGCCGTCATGCCAGCTGCAATATGCTCGGCAGACGTACCGGCGACCAGGTCGATCTTCTCGTCCTCATCACCATTGGGGCCTTCGCCGCGCTCGATGATCTGGATGCCGTCGATCTCGTCCTTCTCGTCCTTCTTTTGAATCAGACCCATATCAGTTACTCCTTGTTAGGAAACATAGTCCTCAATAGAATACGCCCGACGGAGCGCCGGGCGTATTGATTCTTAGGTTATACGCAAACACTTAAGTACTATTTAGGCGTTTGCAGCGTGCATACCTCAGACCAGGTGCGCGATAACGGCATCGGCAAAGGCCTGCGTGCCCACAGCGCCCTCAACGGAGCCGGTCTGGGCACGACGCACGTCACCGGTAACCTGCTCACCCTCGTTGAGCGTGGCAGATACGGCGGCACGAATGCGATTGGCAGCATCGTTCTCGCCCAGGTGATCGAGCATCACCGCAGCAGAGAGGATCTCGGCCGTGGGGTTGGCGATATCCTGGCCAGCGATATCGGGCGCGGAGCCATGCGTTGCCTCGAAGATGGCGCAGTCGGCACCGATGTTGGAGCCGGGGGCCATACCCAGGCCACCTACCAGGCCGGCGCACAGGTCGCTCACGATGTCACCGTACAGGTTGGGCAGCACCAAGACATCGAAGTCGTTGGGGTTTTGGACCAGGCCCATGCAGGTGGCGTCGACGATCTTGTCGTTGAACTCGATATCGGGATAGTTGGCGGCCACCTCGCGCGCAACGCGCAGGAACAGGCCATCGGTCGCCTTCATAATGTTGGCCTTGTGCACGGCCGTCACCTTTTTGCGGCCGCAGCGGCGGGCATACTCAAAGGCATACTCCACAATGCGGCGGCTCTTGGCGATAGAGATCGGCTTGATCGAGATCGCGGAATCGGCGGCGAAGGTCTTTTGGCCCGAACGCTCGACGAGCTGCGAGAGCTCCTCGACCTCGGCAGCGCCCTCATCGAACTCGATACCGGCGTAGAGGTCCTCGGTGTTCTCGCGCACGATAACCAGGTCGACGTCGCGGAAACGCGAGCCGTCGCCCGGCTGCGACAGGCAGGGGCGCACGCAGGCGTACAGGTCAAAGTGCTTGCGCAGGGCCACGTTGACGCTGCGGAAACCCGTGCCGACCGGCGTGGTGATGGGGCCCTTGATGGCAACCTTGGTCTCGGCGACCGCATCGAGCACGTGCTGGGGCAGCGGCGTACCAAACTCGTCCATGACGCCGGCGCCGGCCTCCTGGACGTTCCAGTTGATCTGGACACCGGCAGCCTCGACCACGCGGCGCATGGCCTGCGTAATCTCGGGACCGATACCGTCACCGGGAATCAGGACTACATCGTGCGCCATAATCTGTTACTCCTCGTCTTCGGCGGCCTCAGATTTTTTAACGCTAGCACGCTTCTTCTTTTTGGAGAGATCCAGGCCAAAACGTTTAACAAGCATTTCGCAAATCTCGCTCGAACGGGCCTTGAGATAGCTGCCCTTACCGTTCTCGGCATCGAACTTAAGGCGCAGCGCAAGCTTCTCGGCAACCTCGGCGTCGATCTCGCCCTGGCAAAACTCGTACAGGCAACCGAGCATGTCGCGATACTCAAGGTCGCCGTGGTAGCACTGGATGGCCTCGTCCAGGATGGGCCAAGCCTCGCGTGAACGCTCGACACTCGTGGCACCCCACACGCACAGCAGGCGGAAGGCGGCATAGCGCAGCGTGGAGGAGATCTCGTCGAACAGCGCGGTCTCGGCACCCTCAAAGGCGTCCTCCATCTGCTCGGGGCAGGTGGTGGCGAGTGCCGCCAAGGCATCGAGGGCTTCCCAGCGGGTCTGCGCCTCGGGGCGATCGAGCGCCTCGATCAGCGCGGGCACGCAGGGCACGACGCGCTGCGGATCGCGCTCGGCAAGCAGGTGCAGCACGCGGGCGGCAAACTGGCGGATGCGGCGCGTGGGGCAGCCGAGCTCCTGGACCAGGCGGTCGACGGCGTTCTCGTTCTCCTCTGCCAGCTGGAGCTGTGCCAGCTCCTCGTCGGTGAGCTGTTCGTCTTTGTTTTCTGCCATAGTTACCTCTTCTTACTATTTCTTAGCGTGCTTGCCAGCACCCTTGCTGTCATCGGTGACCGAGATGAGCTGTCGGTCGGCCGCACCATTGCGACGCGCACGGCGGCGTTCCTCGGCGTCGCCCGCATCGGCGGCGGCGCGATGGGCCTTGTTGACGTTAAAAACCTCGTCGTGCTTGCGCCACGGGCCGACGGACTCGCCAAAGCTCATCTTAAGACCGGCGATAAAGCCGCCGAGCCAGCCGATCGGCGCAAACTGCACCAGCGGGAACAGCGAGAACACCCAGGTCAGCAGGACGACTGCCGCCGCTCCTGCAAAGTTGGCGATCCAGTAGTCGCGCTTGGTGATGACGCGCTTTTCGCACGCCCACTGGCCGCACAAAAAGCCGATGTAGATCGCAAAGGGAAAGAGCACCAGCGCAAGCACCACGAACGTCCAGCTCATGGGCGCTACTCCTCGTGATGGTGGCCGCAGCAGCACTCGTGGCCGTCATCATGGCCGTGGCCGCCGCAGCACTCGTGGTCCTCGCCGTGATGGTGGCCGCAACCGCACTCATGCTCGTCGCCGTGCTCGCCGCAACCGCAGCCGTCCTCGTGGGCACCGTGCTCCTCGGGGCGATACTGCGACCAGTCCAGACCGGCGGCGATGGCGTCGGCCTCCTCCTTGTAGAGGACCGTGATGGCCTGGGTACCCAGCTTGGCACCACCGATGGCGTCGAGCATGTCGTAGAGCGTAAAGGCCACGTCGGCGCCGGGCAGCGCGAGCTCGCGGTCATCGGCGTAGGCGAGCGCCAGACGCAGGTCCTTAATGAAGTGCTCGACCATAAAGCCGGGCTTGTAGTCGCCGTCGAGCGCCTTGGGGGCCAGGCTCTCCATGGCGCCGGACTTGCCGGTGCCGCCCAGGATCATCTGGCGGGTCTTCTCCAGGTCAAGGCCGCTCAGCTCGGCAAATGCCATGGCGTCGGCCATGCCGACCATGCAGGCGCCCAGCGACACCTGGTTGGCGAGCTTGGCAGCCTGGCCCTTGCCGGCGCCATCGAAGCAGCAGATGTTGGCCGCAAAGGTGGCAAGGATATCGCGGACCGGCGCGATGTCGTTCTCGGTGGCGCCCACGATAGCCGTGAGCGTGCCGGCGATAGCGCCCGACTCGCCGCCGGTGACGGGGCAGTCAAACGCCATGCGGCCGGAAACCTGGGCGGCCTCGGCAATGTCACGCGCCAGCTCGGGCGAGCTCGTGGTGAGGTCGATCAGCACCGCGCCGGGCTTGGTGCACGCGAGCAGGCCGTCGCCCGCCAGGTAGAGCTCCTCGACCTCGGAGGGATAGCCCACCATGGTAAAGACGACGTCGGCGTTCGCCGCGGCATCTGCCGGCGTATCGGCCCAGACGGCGCCGCGCTCAACGAGCGCTGCGGCCTTGGACTTGGTGCGGTTGTTGACCGTGACGGGATAGCCGGCGTCCAGGATGTGGCCGGCGATGGGGGCACCCATGATTCCGGTGCCGATAAATGCGACGGAGAGCTTGTTTGCCATGAAACCTTTCCTTTTGGGTTGGGTGTTGTTACCAGGTTGAATACTCAGCGCCAGCGCTTGGGCTGTGAGTTGGGATCGATTACGGCCGCGTTACTTGCCTACTGACCGCGCACGCGGCGGGCGATGCGGTCGGAAAGCGACGCCTTGTCGGCGCGGTTCTTGCCCCAAAACGCGCAGGCCACCATGCCGGGGCCCACGTGCGAGCCGATGGTGGGACCCACGGAGCTGCGAATGATCGTGACGTCGGCGCAGCCCTCCTCCTTGCGGATGGCGGCTTCGAGCCAGTCGCCGTCCTTTTCGGCATCGGCCGTCATAATGGCGATGGGCATGGTGCGATCGGGCACATAGTTCTCGCGGAACGACTTGAGAATGGACTTGAGCGCCTTCTTGCGACCGCGGTTGACGCCGATCAGCGACAGCGAGCCGGCCAGGTCGTAGGACAGCTCGGGTTTGACGTCGAGCTTTGCCGTGAGCTGTGCCGCCGCGGGCGGAATGCGGCCGCCGGCAGCCAGCGCGTCAAAGCTCTCGAGCGTAAAGTAACCGTGGACATAGGTCTTGGCCTCGTTTGCCCAGTCGACCAGCTGCTTGGCGGTCAGTCCCGCCGAACGCTGACGCACGGCCTCAAGCGCCAAGAGCTCGCCGGTCGCACAGGGCAGAGCGTTGTCGACCACGTACAGCTCAAAGTTGGGATACTCGGCGCGCACGGCGTCCGCCGCCTGACACGCGGAGTTGTAGCTCGACGACAGCGCCGAGGTAAAGCACAGGTAGACCGTGGGCGTGCCCTCTTTGGCGCACTCGGTAAAGAACTCGATATAGCGACCGAGCGACACAGCCGAGGTGGACACGCGGGCACCGGCGCGCATGCGATCGTAAAACTCCTTGGGTGTGATGCTCGACCAGATGTCATCCGTGCGCTCCTCGCCATCGATAATGAAGGGGAAACCCAAGATATCGACATCGAGGTTCGCGGCGACCTCGGGGCTAAAGTCGCAGCAGGTATCGACGACGATGCGGCAACGGTCCGAATGACCGGCGGATGCGGCCTTGTCCATCAAAGCGACTCCTTACGTAAAAAGGCGGCCACCCGCATGGGATGGCCGCCAACCGTTAACTCATGCAAGTTAACGTATTTTACTCGTCAAGTGTTTCGATGCGGGGCTTGATGATGCCATATCCACCATTCTTACGGTGATACACCACATTGATGAGGCCAGTCGTCGCGTTCTCGAACACGTAGAAGTCGTGGCCGAGCAGATCGGTCTGCACCAGCGCCTGCTCCTCAGTCATCGGGGTGACATCGATGACTTTCTCGCGGACGAGCAGGTCGTCCTCCTCCTCGGGCAGCAGCAGGTCGGCCAGATCCTCGACGCGCTCGACCGGCGCGACATCCGCGGCGCTGGCACCGCCCTGGCGGTTGTCCACGACCTTGGTCTTGAACTTGCGCAGCTGGCGGGTGACCTTATCGGCGGAGAGGTCGATGGCAGCGTACATATCTGCACCGTGCTCGGCAACGCGAATCACCGAACCGCGGGCACGAACCGTAACCTCGACGATTGCCGGGTTGGGGTTCGAGGGGTTCTTCTCATAGCGAAGCACGACGTCGACTGTCATGGGCTCGATATCGAAAACCTTGAGCGCCTCGCCGATCTTCTCGTCCACATGCGCACGCAGAGCATCGGTTACCGTCGTCTTGCGTCCAGAAACCTTGATATCCATACGTGGCTCCAATCTGCCTCGGGGACTTACTGTACTGGCTATGTACCCATTGCCGTGCATTTAATCACGCGGATTCCCAAAGACCCGAATAACGATTGCTTGATACCGCATACCGAAGTCTCGCACTTTTCCGTGGCAAAGTGCGCTATAGGAAGGCGACAGCGACCTTGGTTTTGCACCTAACAAATGTCTTTGAACTGCTGGTTTTATGGGAACGAAAAAGCCGGGCTCCCCTGTTGGGAGAGCCCGGCAATGCGTGTTGAAACCGTGAAGAGGCGCCTCTCCTAGCGCATAGGAGAGGCCACCCCTAGCAATAACTAGCTATTGAGTTTGTTAATGTCGTCGTCGGTGATAGTGCCCTCCTGGCTGGACGATTTATCCTCGGAGGATGCACCCTCGCTGCTCGAATCGGAGGATGCGGACTCGCCGGATCCGGTGTCGGTCGACTGCACGTCGGCGCCCGAGACCGTCTTGGTGGTGAGGTCATAGGGCATCGTGCCGTACCAAACGGAGTGGACCGCCTCGAGCGTGCCATCGACCGTGATACCGTCGAGGGCATCGCTCACGGCACGGCATAGCTCGTCGTTGGCCGAGAGGCCCGCGACGCCAAGCGTCGAGGGCGTCTCGAGCGTGCCGACGTAAGAGACCTGGCTCATCAGGCGCGCAAGGTAGCCGCCGGCCGTGGAGTCGCAGATCACGTAGTCGACCTCGCCGGACTCGAGTGCCTCAAAGCACTCGTTGATGTTGGAGAAGGTCTTTTGGTTGGCCGTGATGCTCTGCTTGGCGAGCGCTTCCTGCGAGGCCGAGGAGGTCTGAACGCCCAGGGTAGCGGTGTTAAGCGTTTCGGTGGAAACGCTCAGAGACTCGCCGTCGCTCGTCTTTCCGAACACTGCCGCAGCGTCGTACAGGCAAGTACCAAGCGCGCTGATGTCACCATCCGTGGAATTGATGTCGCCAATGAAGATGTCGGCCTTTTTGTCGCCAAGCGCGGAATCGGCAGAAGACGCATCGACGAAGGCAACCTTAAGGCCCATACGGCTTGCAAGGGCACGAGCGGCATCGACCGCATAGCCCGTGAGGTTTCCGTCGGCGTCCTGCATGGCCTGCGGGGCATCAGACGTATCGAGGGCGACCGTCAGGGTTCCCGGCGTGACCAGGGCATCGTCCGACACCGCCGGCGTGACAACCTCGTGCTCGATCTGGTCGATCGTGGGCGTCGTGAACGTGGACAGTGGGTTGAACGCGCATCCGCTCAGACCCAAAACGGCAATGACCGCCGCGGTCCCAGCACCTAACCGAGCCGCGTGCACCAAGCTGCCCCTCACCATGTCCACTACCCTGCCTTCTGTGTCGTATACAATCCGTGCGTTGCGCGGAATAACTGGTTGTTCCCACCAGCTGACCTGGTATTTGACCCCACACTTGCGCACCGGGGTGTTTGCTCGGGAGGCCGCAGCCACCTTCACGACTGGCCCGCTCGCCCGCGAGGCGGTATTGCCCCAAAGAAAGTAGAACGGACGGTGCGGCTTACATCTAGGACGCGCCATGATCGCGCCGCGCGCACGCGGTCGCTTACGTGGATCCCTTTGACCGCGTCTGTCTTGGACTAGGATGGACATTTCGTCCGTCCGCAACCACAGCCTGGCAGGAACGTAGCGCATTATAGCCAAGTTCAAGCTAA
>URZJ01000039.1 GCA_900552395.1 uncultured Collinsella sp.
CATTTTTGCGAGTATTCTGCAATCGAAGGCCCCTGCATACCGACCTCGGGCAAAAAATCGGGATTTCTCGATGTTTTCTACGAATGATGGGCGGGGTTATGGGCTGACAGCGTTTGATTTGCAGGGATATTCGCGGTCTTTGGCATTTATCGTAGCGCCCGAAGCTCTTGGTTATGTTGAATACTCCTAAAAATGCACGGCACTTAGAGGGGGACCTTCGCGAAAAAGGAAACCGCCCCGTCGAAGTATGCGTTCGACGGGGCGGTTTATACATTTGGCCGATTAAGGATGCGCTGCCAAACTACTAGAACTTGACGGTCGGGGCCTGGCGGGCGGCTTCGGCGGCCTCGAAGCCCTGGCGCTCCTTAAACTGGAAGATGCCGGCAAAGATAACGGCCGGGAACGTCTGGATGGCGTTGTTGTAGCTGAGCACGCAATCGTTGTAGCTCTGGCGCGCGTAGCTCACCTTGTTCTCGGTGTCCTCGAGCGATGCCTGCAGCTGCGTAAAGTTGGTGTTCGCCTTAAGGTCGGGGTAGGCCTCGGCTACGGCGAAGAGCTGGCGCAGCGCACCGGTCAGCACGTTGTCGGCTTCCATCTTGGCCTCGGGCGTGGTGGCCTTGACGGCGGTGTTACGCGCACTGATCACGGCGGAGAGCGTCTCTTGCTCGTGCTTGGCGTAGCCCTTGACGGTCTCGACCAGGTTGGGGATCAGGTCGTTGCGGCGCTGCAGCTGCGTATCGATGTTCTGCCAGGCGTTATCGATGCGGTTACGCTTGGTGACCATGTTGTTGTAGATGCCGGCGATGGCGCAGACAATCACAATGACAACAACGATGCCGATGATGACGGTAATCATGATGTCTCCGTTTCGAAAGGCCGCGGCGGCATGCGCCAGCTGCCGTTGGTATAACGCTACTAGTATACCCGCAACGTTTTGCCGTGCCGAACTTTCCGGTAAGCGTTATGTTTTCGGTGGGGTTGGCACTGGGGCAAAGCGCGCGAGGTACAGGTGTAAGATATGCGACAGATTGACGAGTGTTGTCTTTGCCCTGAGGATGGCGATACCAGTGGACCTTCGCATCAAGAAAACCTACCGTGCCCTGTTCGATGCCTTTACCGAGCTTCTCGAGGAGCATCGTTTTGAGGACCTGACGGTTGCCATGCTGTGCGACCGCGCCATGATTCGCCGCACGACGTTCTACAAGCACTTTCGCGACAAGAACGATTACTTTGCCTTTTATATCGATGAGCTTATGTCGGGCTTGCCGCAAAAACAGCCCGATGAGGCCGGCGCAGTGTCTGCCGAGGACGTGCGCGCGCTTCGGCACGCGATTTTGGACGATGCCATGGATTTGATTCTGGCGCACGAGCGGCTCATGGATAACATTTTGGCAAGCAGCATGTCGGGCATGCTGACCAACGTTATTTGCGACCGCATTGCCCGCTCTATCCGCGAGCGTGTGATGAACGTGCTTGCCGAGGATGCCCTGGCCCCCGTGTCACTCGAGACGACGTCTGAGTTTGTCGCCGGCGGTATTATTCGACTTTTCACGATATGGTGGGAATCGGGCCACGATCTTGAGCGTCGACCTGAGATAGCCGACGTGGTCGATGCACTGTTTGAGCGGACCATGACGCCGGTGCATCACTAAAAGTGGCGGAGAGAGGGGGATTCGAACCCCCGGAACGCTCTCGCGCTCAACGGTTTTCAAGACCGCCGCATTCAACCGCTCTGCCATCTCTCCGTGAGTCGTAATGATAGCATCGTTTTGAATTTGCAACAGGGAAGGCGAACGATGACGATCACCGAAATCGACGAGAAGTTCATGCGCGAGGCGCTGGCCGAGGCGCGCGCCGCCGCGGCAGTGGGCGAGGTGCCCATCGGAGCCGTAGTGGTGCGCGACGGCGAGATCGTTGCGAGGGCGCACAATCGGCGCGAGCTCGATCAGGATCCTTCGGCGCATGCCGAGTTTTCGGCCCTATGCGCCGCCGCGCAGTCGCTCGGTCGTTGGCGCCTTTCCGATTGTACGGTCTACGTGACGCTCGAGCCCTGCTGCATGTGCGCGGGGCTTATGGTGAACGCGCGCGTGGGGCGCTGCGTGTACGGCGCGGCCGATGCTAAAGCGGGCGCGTTGGGATCCCTATACGATTTGAATGCCGACTCGCGCCTGAATCATCGGTTTAACGTGACGGCCGGCGTGCTGGCAGATGAGTGTCATGAGGTGTTGAGCGGCTATTTTAGTGGGCTGCGTGGCGCCGATGGTGCTGGCTGCGGTTGTGGGGCCGATCTTGAAGCACACGCCGCTCACGCCGCAGCGCTTGCAGGTGCCGGTGGGGATGCTGGCGCGGCGGTTGACTTTGGTCCTGCGTGCCGCCGGCCCCGCCGCGTGCTGCTGGCAATTGACTCCTTTAAGGGCAGCGTTTCGAGCGCGCAGGCGGAGGCAGCGGTTGCCGAGGGCGTGCGCCGTGTGTGGTCCGATGCCCAGGTGGCCACGTTGCCGCTGGCAGATGGTGGTGAGGGAACGCTCGATGCCGTTGCCGCGTGCGGCGGTGAGATTGTGACCTGCGAGGTGGCAGGCCCCTTTGGCGAGCGTGTGCCTGCCCGGATGCTGGTTGATTTCGAGCGCGAGTCCGCGGTCATCGAGATGGCCGAGGCGGCCGGCATTGGGTATTCGCCTTGCACGGAGTCGTCGGCGCTGGCTGCTACAACCTATGGCGTGGGCGAGCTCATGCTTCGCGCGGTTCGCACGGGCGCAAAGACACTCTATATTGGTCTGGGCGGCAGTGCCACCAACGACGGTGGCGCCGGCATGCTGCAGGCGCTGGGCGCGCGTGTGGTCGATGATCAGGGCTGCGATGTCGCCCCCGGTCTTGCTGGCCTTGAGCAGGTGGCGAGCGTTGATTTGGCGCCAGCGCTTCGGGCGCTGAACGGCGCGCGTGTCGTGGTGCTTTCTGATGTCGAGAACCCACTCGTGGGGCGCCGCGGTGCGTTGGCAGTGTTCGGTGGACAGAAGGGTCTGCCGACGGGGGATGCCGAGGCCCTGGGCAAGTACGACAGCTGGATGGTCGGCTACGGTCGTCTGCTCGATACGGCAATTGTCGAGGCTCGGGCCCAGGGGTTGTTGCGCACACCCGAGGGCGCACGGACATTTGGCTCGGTGCTCGGCGTGCCCGGCGCAGGTGCCGCCGGCGGCCTGGGCGCCGCGTTGTTGGCACTTGGTGCCGAGTTGCGTTCGGGTGTGGAGACGGTGCTCGATCTCGTGGGGTTTGACGAGCGTGTACGCGATGTCGACCTGGTCATAACGGGCGAGGGCAATATGGATGAGCAGTCCGCCGCCGGTAAGGCGCCGGTGGGCGTGGCCCGTCGTGCGAAGCGATATGGCAAACCGGTGGTCGCCGTCGTGGGCGGTCGTGCCGACAGCCTGGATGCGGCGTATGGTCAGGGCGTCGACTTGGTGCTTCCGATCTGTCGCAAGCCCATGGACCTGGAGCGGGCACTCGATCCGCAAGAAGCCGCAACCAACCTCATCTGCGCCGGCGAAGCGGCTGCCCAAGCCTATGACCTCGCTCGCCTCTAAAACCCATCCCCTCGATAAGTTGCGGTGAAATACGGAGTGTTTTTGCCTTTAAGGTGCCAATTCAGCCCGTATTCCACCGCAACTTCGTGAATGGTCATCCGAGGCTGGCCGCCTTGGGCCTTGGGTCGGACCTTCCGCCATGAAATGCGGCCATCTACTACGTTTAACCGAGTACCCTCGATCATCCCGAATTTTGCGAAATTAAAACTGCAGGTAGACGGCTTGCCGATTTTTGAAAAAGTCGGCTATGGTCGACCCCTGTGACCCAAACGTAGTAGATGGGCCCTTTCCGTGGCACAGCACCAGATCAGTCTTTTTGGGGCTAGAAAAACACCCGTAAAGGCATGTGAATCTGAACAATTCAATCCCGCGCCTTGTGGCGCTCGATGGTGCTGTCTGGGGATCGGAGACTATGCACTTCAGGTGTTGACGCTGTCATTCATGTGCCATTAGTAGATTGCCCTTCGTTCAGTTGTTCGCCAATTAATCATGCCAATTAATTACCATTTCGGGCGAAGACGTGGATTATCTCCATGATGGGCCTCTTTGGGCATAATGTTGTCTTTAACTGTCCTTAATCAATAGATCGCTCTTGGGAAGAGAAGGCGACACCAGAGGGGGAGAAGGGAATTGGAGAGGAAAGTTTTCGGCGGGGGGGGCAGAGAGTCGCTGCTCTCTGTCTTGCGCTGGTTCTCGGCTTCGGATGTTTATCCGTTGGCGCGACGGCCGGTGTCGCATATGCGGCCACGGAATCGCGGACTGCGTATACTGCGGAGCAGTTTGAGATCACCCAGGACGGCGTGACCTATTCGTGCGAGACCACGGATAAGGGCACGGCGGAAATCACATGTATTGTTGCCGACGACAGTGTGACCGCGGTGAGTGTACCCAGCTCCATCGCGCATGGTGGCCAGACCTACAAAGTCACCGAACTTTTTTTCTCGTCAGGTATCGTGGCCAAGAACGTTGAGCAGCTGACGCTCCCCGACACGCTCGAAAACATGCGCGGATGGTATTTCCGGAAGTTCGTAAAGGTCAAGGAGCTCCATATCCCTGGCTCCATCAAGGACTTCAGTTGCACGCTGCAAAACGCCGGCTCGCTCGAAAAACTCTATTTCGATGAGGGCGTCGAGAAGATTAGCGCCAACTCGATGGTCACGGGCTGCAAAAGCCTTTCGGAGATCGATCTCCCCTCCACCCTCAAAATGATTTCGGGCCCGAGCGCCTTCGGGGGGGCTACGGCCCTCACAAGCATCGAGTTTCCAAAAGATGTCGCCTTTGCCGACACCATAACGGGCTTGCTCAAAGGCTGCACGTCTCTGACAAGCGTGTCGTTGCCCGCTTCGGTTACGAAGATCCCCTCGCACATGTTTGACGGATGTACCTCTCTAACGTCCGTCACCGCGCTGAGCGAAATTGAGTCCATCGGGGATGGGGCGTTTCAGAATTGCTCGAGTTTGACCGGCATCGATTTCCCGGGCACATTGACGAGCATCGGATCCTCTGCTTTCCAGGGGTGCGCCAGCCTGGTGAGCGTGCTCAATCTAAGCAAGGTGACAAACATGGGCTGGGGGGCTTTCTACAAGTGCAAAAAGCTGCGGGCGTCCGTGGACCTGTCCTCGCTTCAGAGCGTTCCGGGCTATGCGTTCTGCTACGCGCCGGTTAAGATCGTGGGGCTTTGCGACAGCCTGCAGAGTATCGGTGACTGGGCCTTTATCTGGAGCAACGTCGCCGTCCAGCTTCCCGAGACACTTGAGAAAATTGGCAACTACGCCTTCTTTCGCGGCACGTTGCCGGAGCAGCTTTCCATTCCAGATTCCGTGACTTCCGTTGGCACGGCAGCCTTCTCGGGCGTAGATGGCGTGAAGGATGTGACGATCGGGCGCGGCCTCACCAAAATACCCCGGGACATGTTTGACGGCAGCACGGTTCAAAAGATCACGATCGAAAACAGCAGGGACGACATCACCGACTCGGAGAACCTCCCGTCCTCTGGCGTCGATATCGTCTACACGCGCGAGTCCATCGATGACAGCGTCGGCGATACCATGAGCGATGGCAGCACCAAGACCCTTCAGGATCTGGTCGACAAGGCCCCCGATGGCAAGGAAACCGTCATCACCCTGAAAAAGCACGTGAAGCTCGGCTCCACGCTCACGATTCCTGCCGAGAAGATGATTAAGATCACGTCGGATGAGCCCTATGCCATCTTGGCAACAAAGAATAGCGGTGTCTCCGTACTGGTCAATGTTGCCGAGAGGGCATCCCTCGAGCTGTCGGGGAAAGTGTCCCTGAGTGGTCGCTACAACAAGGGCGCCATTATTTCTAGCAAGGGAGCAGTTGTGCTCTCTGACGAGGCCGTTGTGTGTGACGGCGCTGCGAGCACCGTCAATACTGGTGTTGTCGACGTGTCGGGAGACAAGGCTTCGCTTACCATGACGGGCGGCGTTATCGAGCAGTGCGAACTTAAGGACGCGTATTGCGGCGCTGTCTACGCGAAGGACGGCGCTCATGTTGTCATGAAGGGCGGCGTTATCCGTAAGAACGGAATCGTCGTTACCGGAGACACTAACGGCTATCACCTCACATCTTCTGGCGTCATGTTGGTGGGCAATGCCCGCTTCGACATGAGCGGAGGCAGCATCGAGGGCAACAGCGGCTATCGAGGCAGCGCGGTCCTTGCGTACAGTGAGGGGGAGGGCGATAGCCAAAGAGCCAAGTTCACGATGACTGGTGGTCAGATTTCCGGCAACAGGAGCAGTAAACTGGAGGCGGGGCCCTTAGATCCCTCTGGAGCAGTTCACATTGAGGGCAACGCCGAGTTCACCATGAAGGGTGGAGAGATTGAGAACAACGTTGCGTCTGGCAACGGCAAAGGCGGCGGAGTGTGTGTGGTCGACCCGGGCTGTCAGGGCGGCGAAACAGGGAATACTGCTTTCACCATGCAAGGCGGGTCCATATCTGGCAACTCCGCTTCCGCCGGCGGAGGCGTCTATGCCTATTCGAATGGCGTCACGCTCAGCGCGGGCAAGATCGAGGGTAATACTGCTCGGAGCATGGGCGGCGGCGTGTATAGCGAAGGCAACGAGGCTCATGGCTATAGCACGCTCCGCATCGAAAACGCCCTCGTTGTTGATAACCATGCGGATAAGCAGGGCGGCGGCATGTGGTTCTGCCCGACCGGAGATGCCAAGGTCTACGTCCAGGACGGCGGCCTGATCGCCAAGAACACGGCTGATGAGGCGGGAGACGACTTCGTCTTCACCGGCGCCAAAGACGCCAAATACAAACTGACCTTGGCCAACCGCGCTCCGGGCGGCGGAAAGGTCAGCTGGTACAGAGACGGTGGGCTGTTTGAGCCCTACGGCACTATTGCGGCAACAAACCCCAAAATCCCGCGATTCTCGCCCGATGGCGACAACGGCGATCCCCTGTCCTTTACCGACGCCACGCCGAACGTCGCGCTTAAATCTGTGATGAGCGAGGATGTGTATAACCTCGGCGGCGGCCAGGCGTCGCTGACGATCTCTGGCAATACGGCGCCGTTGGGAGGCGGCATCGGCGCCAACGGCGGTGTTGTCATCGGCAGGTCCGAGAACATCAACATTCCAGTCAAAAAGGTCTGGGAGAACCCTAAGATCCCCCATCCTAATAAGGTCAAAATAAATCTCAGGAACGGCGATACCGTCATCGATTCGATCACCCTGAGCGAGTCTGACGGCTGGGAGGGCTCCTTCAAGGGCCTGCCCAAGTACTCCAAGTCCGGCTCCGTGATCGACTACGCCGTGGCCGAGGTGCCCGTCGAGGGCTACAGCTCTGAGGTCACCGGCGACGCCGAGCGCGGCTTCACCGTGACCAACGCCTCCACGGCCAAGGTCTCGGTGCCCGTCGAGAAGAAGTGGGTCGGCCCGGCGGCCGAGAAGGCCACCGTGCGCCTGCTCGCCGACGGAAAGGACACCGGCGAGTCGATCGAGCTGTCAAAGTCCAATAACTGGAAGGGCTCCTTCGAGGGCCTGGCCAAGTACTCCAAGTCCGGCGCCGTGATCGACTACACCGTGGCCGAGGACCCCGTCGAGGGCTACAGCTCCAAGGTCTCCGGCGACGCCGAGCGCGGCTTCACCGTGACCAACGCCGTGAAGACGGGCGAGCTCGACGTCTCCAAGACCGTCGCGGCGCGCGAGGGCCTGGCGGTCGACGCGGGCAAGATATTTAAGTTTGTGGTTGAGGCCACCGATGCCGCGGGCCGCAAAGTATCCGGCGCCTACGGTGACGCGACGTTCGAGGACGGCAAGGCGACCCTCAAGCTCAAAGATGGCCAGACGGCGAGGATCACGGGGCTGCCCGCGGGAACCGCCTACACGGTGACCGAACGTGCCGCCGATGGCTACAAAGCCGCGGTGAACGGAGTCGAGGGATCTAGGGCTGATGGCTCCATCTCGGCCGATCAGGTCGCCTCCGCTGCCTTCACCAACACCTTCGACCCCGCCCCCGCCACGGCGTCCGTCCCCGAGCTCACCAAGGTGCTCGCAGGAGGCCGCAAGCCCGGCCTCCAGGAGGGGGAGTTCACCTTCGAGCTCTCCCTCACCGACGGTGCGGGCAATGTCCTCGAGGGCTACCCAATCGAGGCGAAGAATGACAAGGACGGCAAGGTTTCCTTTGGCGAGCTCAGCTTCACCAATCCGGGCACCTACCACGCGACCGTGACCGAGAAAGCAAGCGGCGATGTCCTGATTGAGGACGACGCGCATGCCTACACCTTCGACATCGCGGTGACTCAGACCGGTGCCGGCCTTAAGGCCGAGATCTCCAACGAGCGGGGCAAGAAGACCTTCACCAACACCTTCACGCCGCACGACAACACCAAGACCGTCACCAAGGCGAACGCCTCGGGCGCCAAGGTCGATGTGGATGGCAAGCCGGTGGGCGTGGGCGATATCCTCACCTATACCATCGGCTGGGCCAATAACAGCGTCGACGACAGGGGCGCCGCGCAGGCGGCCGACGTGACGGTGACCGATGTCCTGCCCAAGGGCGTTAACTATGTTGAGGGTTCTGCCGACGGTGCCGCCTACGACGCCGCGACGCGCACCCTTACCTGGTCGCTCGGCGAGCAGGCTGCGGGCGCCACGGGCACGCTCAGCTTTGACGTGAAGGTCTCCGCCGAAGCCGCCGTGGTCGACGACATCGCCAACACCGCAACGGTCAAGGTGGGCGAGAACGAGTCGCAGACCAACACGACCCACAACAACGTGTCCCGCAAGGGCAGCCTCACCGTCAAGAAGACGGTCGTCGGCGGCGACAGCCAGCGCGAGTTCGGCTTCACGGTCGCGCTGGCCGACGGGGACGGCGAGCCCGTCTCCGGCACCTTCGGCAAGGGCGAGCACGCCGTGACGTTCGCGGACGGCAAGGCGACCTTCACGCTTAAGGACGGCGAGGAGAAGATCATCTCCGGCCTACCCGTGGGCGCGCACTATACCGTGACCGAGGATGCCGCCGAGGGCTACGCGACCACTGCCGAGGGGGCCGAGGGCACCGTGACCGAGGCAGGCGCGACTGCAGCGTTCACCAACACGTACGGAACGGCCACCGAGGGCAGGGACGTCTCCACCGCGGGGCTCTTCACCAAGACGCTCGAGGGCCGCGACTGGGCGGAGGGCGATAGCTTCCAGTTCACGCTCGCGGGCGAGGGCGGCGCTCCCATGCCCGAGGGCTCTGCCGATGGCTCCAAGACCGTCAGTGTGACGGCCGCCGCCGGCACCAAGGCGGGCGATAGGGTCGCCTTCGACTTCGGAGCCATCCGCTACACGCTCGACGACATCAAGGACGCCGGGTTCGCCGAGGTTGGCGGCAAGCGCGTGCGCGCCAAGACCTTCACCTATACGGTGCGCGAGGTCAGGCCCGATGACGGCTCTGCCATCGCCGGCGTGGCCTACGACGGCCACGCCGCCACGATGACGGTGACCGTGACCGACGACGGCTCCGGCAACCTCACGGCCACGACGCCCGCAATCGCGCAGGCGAGCGGCGGCGACTTCGTCAACACCTACACGACCGAGCTCGACTACTCGGCCCGCGCGGGAGTGCGCCTGTCCAAGACGCTCCGCGGCCGCGCCATGGAGGCGGGGCAGTTCGCCTTCACCGTGACCGCCGACGCCGAGACGGCCGCCAAGCTCGGCCTCAAGACCGACAAGGACGCCTACGCCGTGGCCGCTGCCGATGACGGAGAGGCCGACCTGGTCGACCTCATCGGCGGCGACGCCAAGGGCGACGTGAAGTTCACCGATGCCGACGCGGGCAAGGTCTATCGCTTCACCGTCACCGAGACCAGGCTCGGCGGCGAGGGCTACGCCAACGACGCCGAGCCGCGCACGGTGACCATCGCGCCCGGCTACGACGCCGCGACGGGCAAGCTCACGGTCACGACCACGGTTGCCAGGGACGGCGTCGAGGTCGCCCGCGGCGAGGTCTCCACGGCAGATGACGCCACGTCGGCGCCCGCGCCCGTGACGGTCGCTTTCCAGAACTCCTACGAGGCCACCGGAACGCTCGGCGGCGAGGGCGGCGCGGTTATCAACGCCACCAAGACGCTGGCGGGCCGCGCCGCGGCGGCAGGCGAGTTCTCGTTCTCCGTCCGCGATGCCCGGGGCAACGCGGTCGCGACCGCGACCAACCAGGCCTCCGGCGACGGCGTGGCCGCGGGGCTCGTGTTCTCGCCTATTGCCTACACTACTGACGCGCTCGAGCGGATGGTGGGAGACGGCACCGCTACCAGGGCCGCCGACGGCTCCTGGGTCATTCCCTATACCGTTTCCGAGGACGGTACGGACCGGCTGCCTGCGGGCGTGACGGCGGCCACGTCGAGCTTCGGCATCACGGTCAAGGTGACCGATAACGGCAAGGGCGGGCTGGATGTGGCCGTGACCTACCCCGAGGGCTCCGACGGCACGCTGTCGTTTGTGAATGCCTATAGCGCCGGCGAGGCGACGGTCGATCTCGCGGGCACCAAGACGCTGGCGCTTAGCCAGGCCGGACTCGGCCTCACGCAGGCCGGCATTGCGGGCAAGTACACCTTTAAGATTGAGCCGCTGGACGGCGCGCCCGCGCCGGTCGACGCCTCCGGCAAGACGGTGACCGAGGCGGCCAACGACGCCGCCGGTAACGTCGCGCTGGGCCACGTCACGTTTAAGCAGCCGAGCGACCTCGATGACGTCGAGATCGACGGCGGCGGCCTGCGCACCAAGACGTTCACCTACCGGGTGAGCGAGTCCGGTTCGGTCGACGGCGTGGTCAATGACGCGACGGCAACCAGGACCTTCATGGTCAGGGTGGTCGAGGACACCGCCGCGGGCACGCTTGTCGCGGAGGTCCTGCCCGCAGAGGGCACGCCCGAGGGCAAGGGCGCGTTCGAGTTCACCAACACCTACGGCGTGAATCCGACGCCGAGCTCCGTCACCGACCAGATCAAGGTGAACAAGAAGCTCGAGGGCCGTGATCTGGCCGAGGGCGAGTTTGAGTTCCAGCTGGTCAAGATTGCCGCTGACGGCAGCGAGAGCGTCGTGGCGACGGGCAAGAACGCCGCCGACGGCACGGTCGCGCTCAGCCCCGTCACCTACACCGCGCCCGGCACGCACAGCTACGAACTGCGCGAGGTCGCCGGCACGGCGGGCGGCGTGACGTACGACAAGACGACGTACCGCGTGCGCACGACGGTCACCGATGCCAAAAACGGCACGCTTACCGTCAAGCACGAGCTGACGGATGCCGAGGGCAATGCCGCGGGCGACACCTCGGCGATCTTTACCAACGGCTATGAGGCCGCGCCCGTCACCCTCAAGCTGGGCGCCGCCAAGGTGCTCAAGGGCGCCGAGCTCAAGGCGGGCCAGTTTGGCTTTGAGCTCAAGGGCCGGGACGGCAAGGTCATGTCGACCGCCAAGAATGCCGCCGACGGCAGCGTCGTGTTCGATGCGCTGACCTTCAAGCGGGCCGGCACCTACACCTTCACGGTGAGCGAGGTCGACGACGGCCAGGCGCACGTGACCTACGACAAGGCGGTGCACAAGATCGTCGTCACGGTGAGCGACGAGGCAGCAGACGGCACCAAGACGGGCTACCTGTCGGCGAAGGTCTCCTACGAGGGCGACGCCAACCTGCCGCCGGTCTTCACCAACAGCTACGTCG
>URZJ01000040.1 GCA_900552395.1 uncultured Collinsella sp.
CCAAGGAGGCGAGCGGCACCTCCAACATGAAGTTCATGCTCAACGGCGCCCTAACCCTGTGCACGCTCGACGGTGCCAACGTGGAGATTGCCGAGCTTGTGGGCGACGAGAACATCTATACCTTTGGTGCCTCGTCCAAACAGGTCGAACAGCTCTACGCCGACGGCACCTACAACGCCGGTGCGCTCTACCGCAAGCCCGGAATTAAACTGCTGGTGGACTTCATCACCAACCCGGCCTTTATGGCAACCGGCAACGCCGAGCGCCTGCAGCGCCTGCACGACGACATTAAGGGCAAGGACTGGTTTATGGCCCTGCTCGACATTGAGGAGTACATCCAGACCAAGGAGCGCGTGCTGGCCGACTACGAGGACCAGGACGCCTGGATGCGCAAGGCGCTCATCAATATCGCCAACGCCGGCACCTTCTCGTCCGACCGTACGATCTCCCAGTACAACGACGAGATTTGGCACCTGAGCTAGCTCATTCCCCTTACCCATCCTCTTGAGAAACGGAGTCGTGGCAACACGGCTCCGTTTTTTGTGCCCGCACGTTACCCTGTGATCCGACTCGGCCAAACAATCTCGATCCGTAGCAATTACTCAACCAAAACGGTCCCAGCCGTTACAGATTGAGACATACCGGCCCCTCCCCTCGGGTTTATCTCAATCTGTAACATCTAGCAGGTGAAATTCGCCTTTGGTGTTACAGATTTAGATGAAATGGTTAGCTCAGCGGAACCGTCTCGATCTGTAACATCTAACGTCCGAAATCGGCCCTATCCGTTACAGATCGAGACAAACGACCGGTCAGGCAGTCCCAACACAAAGAAAGGCTCCCCTCTCGCCCAGTGGACGGGAGGGGAGCCTTATATGTGACCGCGGCAAAAGGATGGCAATACCGCAGTCGCCCAAAGGAAGGGCCTGGTTGCACCGGGCCTAGATAAGGTTCTTGCCAGAGACCTTATCGAAGAGGTGGGTCGCGTTCTTCTCAAACTTGAACCAGATGGGGTCGCCCGCCTTGAGCGCACCCTTGGCCTCGAGGTCGACAACGGGAATGATCAGGACGAACTGGCCATCGGGAGCGGTCACGTGGACATGCTCGGTCGAACCCATGAGCTCGGTCACCTCGACGGTACCCTGGAGCGCGCCCTCCTCGTCCTTGTCGGCAAGCAGAATCTGCTCGGGACGCACGCCGGCCGTGATCTCCTTCACGTCGCCGCCGTCCCAGTTGAGAGCAAGCTGAGCGCAGGTCTCGGGGGCGAGCGCCACGTTCATATCCTCGGTCTTGACGGTAAAGCCGTTGCCCGAGCGCACCAGCTGGGCATCGAAGAAGTTCATCTGCGGCACGCCGATAAAGCCGGCGACGAAGATGTTCGCGGGATGGTTGAAGACCTCCTGCGGGGTGGCGATCTGCTGGACGACGCCGTCCTTCATGACCACGATACGGTCACCGAGGGTCATGGCCTCGGTCTGGTCATGAGTGACGTAGATGAACGTGCCCTTGATCTCGTGGCGCAGCTTGATGAGCTCGGCACGCATCTGGTTACGCAGCTTGGCGTCCAGGTTGGACAGCGGCTCGTCCATCAGGAAGACCTTAGGATCACGCACGATGGCGCGGCCGATGGCGACGCGCTGACGCTGACCGCCGGAGAGCGCCTTAGGCTTACGGTCGAGGTACTCGGTAATACCCAGGATCTCGGCAGCGGAGCGAACCTTACGGTCGATCTCGTCCTTGGGGACCTTCTTGAGCTCGAGCGTAAACGCCATGTTCTCGTACACCGTCATATTGGGGTACAGAGCATAGCTCTGGAACACCATGGCGATGTCGCGGTCCTTGGGAGCGACGTCGTTGACGCGCTTGCCATCGATGAGCACATCGCCCGAGGTGATGTCCTCCAGGCCGGCGACCATGCGCATCGTCGTGGACTTACCACAGCCAGAAGGGCCAACGAGGACGATAAACTCCTGGTCATGCACGGTGAGGTTAAAGTCCTCCACCGCGAGCACGCCGTCCTCGGTAACCTTGAGGTTATGCTTCTTCTCCTCGGTCTTCTTCTTTTTGCCAAAGAAGCCCTTCTTTTTGGACTCGTTGTTGGGATACACCTTCTGAACATGTTTGAGAACGATCTCGGCCATGTCTCTACCTTTCGATACGCGGCGCCACGCTGAGGGGCGCCGCAGAAACTTGCAAAACAGTTACGGCATCAGCCCTTGACGGCACCTGCCACCACACCGTCGATGATGTACTTCTGGCAGAAGATGTACATGATGACGATGGGGACAACGACCATCATGATGCAGGCCATCATGGGGCCGAGCTCGACGTGGCCATAGCCGCCACGGAAGTACTGGATCAAGATAGGAATGGTCTTGTACTTGGTGGAGTCGAGCGTAAGGTAGGGCAGCAGGTAGTCGTTCCAGACCCACATGGTCTCAAGGATGCCGACCGAAAGATAGGTGGGCTTCATGATGGGAAGGACGATCTTAAAGAACACCTGAACCGGGTTGCAGCCGTCAATCATGGCCGCCTCCTCGATCTCGAGCGGGATGTTCTTTACAAAGCCGGCGAACATAAAGACCGCGAGGCCCGCGCCAAAGCCCAGATAGATAAAGCAGATGTTGAACGGCGTGTTGAAGCCGATGCGGTCCGCGAGGTTGGACAGCGTGAACATGAGCATCTGGAACGGTACGACCATCGAGAAGACGAACAGGTAATAGAAGAAGTTCGAGATCTTGCTGTTGACGCGCACCACGTACCAAGCGCACATGGAGCAGCACACCAGAATCAGCACGACCGACGTGACCGTGATGATGAGCGAGTACATAAACGCCGAGGCAAAGCCCTGCTCGTTCAGAGCGTGCACGTAGTTTGCGAGGCCGTTGAACGTCTCGGGCGTGAGCAGATCGAACGCCGTGGTGGTGCTGATTGCGGTCGCTTTCTTAAAGGAATTGAGCGCAATCATGAACACGGGGTAGATCCATGCGAGCGACAGAATCGTAAAGAAGATCGAGAGCGCGCGGTTGATAGCCTTATCGCGTTTCATTACTGCTGCACCTCCTTGGACCTCGTGGCCTTAAGCTGGATCATAGAAATAGCGACAACCAGGATGCAGAAGATAACTGCCTTGGCCTGACCGATGCCCTGCCATGCGATGCCAGCACGCGAATAGAACGTGTTGTAGATGTTCAGGGCGAGCATCTCGGTGGAGTGCGCCGGGGCGCCACCGGTAAGGGCGAGGTTCTGGTCGAACAGCTTAAAGCCGTTGGTGATGGACAGGAACAGGCAGATGGTGATGGTCGGCATCAGGTTGGGGATCTTAACCTTCCAAAACGTCTGCCATGCCGTAGCGCCATCGACCTTGGCGGCCTCGATGTAGTCAGACGGGATGGACTGCAGACCGGCGATGTAGATGATCATCATGTAGCCGACCTGCTGCCACAGGGTCAGGATGATAAGGCCCCAGAAGCCAGCAGCAGAGTTAAGGGCGATGAGCTGGGCGCCCACGTTGGAGAGCAGGCAGTTGATCAGAATCTGCCAAATGTAGCCCAGCACGATGCCGCCGATCAGGTTAGGCATAAAGAAGATCGTACGGAAGATGTTGGTGCCCTTGAGCGCTTTGCGGGTGAGCGCCTGCGCGATGGCCAGCGCGATCACGTTGATGAGCACCGTCGACAGGAAGGCAAACGCCACCGTAAAGAAGAACGACGTGGAGAACTGCGGATCGGACAGCGCGCGCACGTAGTTCTCGATACCGACAAAGTGCGCGTTATTGATGGTAATAAACTGGCAGAACGAGAGATAGAAACCCTGGATAAAGGGAATCACGAACCCGATCATAAACGCCAGGCACGTGGGCAGCATAAAGAGCGGCCACCAGCGCTTGAGTGCTTTGCCCATAGAAGGGTCCTTTCAATATGCAGGGGGCGGGCAAACCTACGTCTGCCCGCCCCCTGTCGCTAATCAGATAGCTTGGGCAGCAACTGCTTACTCGGAAGCAGCCTTCTCGGTCTTCCAGCCATCGACGAAGGCGTTCTTGACGCCGTCCCACTTGGTGTTGTCGGCAGCATAAGCGATGAGAGCCTGCTTGAGGTTCTTCTTCCACTCCTCAGAGGGGATGTAAACGAAGTCCCAAGCAACGGTCTTCTTGCCGTCCTTGGCCATGGCAACGGCCTGCTGCGAGAAGACGTTGGTGGTCTCCTTAGCGCTCTTGAACGGGGCGGTCAGACCCATCTTGTCAGCGATGATGCTGGTGGCGGTGTCAGAAGTGACGCACCAATACATGAAGTCCTCGGTGGCCTTCTGGGCATCCTCGGAAGCCTGGGAGCTGACGCACCAGTAGTTCTCGCCGCCGGAGCACAGGCCCTGGTTCTCCTCGCCGTCGACGCCGATGTAGATCGGCAGCATGCCGAGCTGGTCGTCGGTCATACCGGCCTTGGTGAGGTCGGCGTAGGCCCAAGAGCCGTTCTGGTAGAAGACGGCCTTGCCGGTTGCGAACTCGTTGGTAGCGTCGTCACCGGTCTTGGAGGCGAGCTGCGAAGGATCGCAGGTGGAGTCGGTGATGTACAGGTCGAAGATCTGCTTAAAGTTGTCGAGATACTCGCCCTTGATCTCGTCGTCCTCCTGGTTGTGCTCCTTCTCGAACTCGTAGTAGAGCGGGAGGTTGGCGAGGTGGGTGGTGTAGCGCCAGCTGGAGGAGTCATCCATGCCGGCGGAAGTGAAGGCACCGTCAACGCCGAGCTCGTCCTTGCGGGCCTGGATGTCATCGGCGCAAGCCTTCAGCTTGTCGAAGGAGTTGATGTCCTCGGCCTTGTAGCCGGCCTTCTCGAGGAGCTCCTTGTTGTAGATGATGCCGTAGCTCTCCTGAACCCAGTCGATACCCAGATCCTTGCCGTCGGACTGCAGCGCCAGGGAGTCGTCGATGAGCTCACCGCGGAGCTTGGTGTCGGAAAGATCGGCGCAGTAGTCCTTCCAGTTCTTAAGGCCGGTGGGGCCGTTGACCTGGAACAGCGTCGGAGCGGAGCTCTTGGACATCTCGGACTTGAGCTTCTCCTCGTATGTGTTGGAGGCGGCGGTCACGATCTTGACCTCGACGCCCTTCTCCTTCTTGTAAGCCTTGGCGATCTCCTTCCACTCCTTGTCGACCTCAGGCTTAAATTGGAGGAAGTAGACCTCGGCAGCGTCACCAGAAGCAGAGGAGCCGGAGCCGGCAGAACCACCACAGCCCACGAGACCCAGACCAAGAACAGCAGCCGCGGAGCCAGCGAAGCCCAGGAACTGCCTTCTGCTCATTTCGTTCTTCATTACAATCCACCCTTTCACACCGTGGCGGCACCCTTTGCCGCCGCCTTCGGAGATTGGCTCGGGGACTTTGCCCCTTTTGCTGATTTGTACAATACGCTATTTGGCTAGTTGTTTGAACAAGTATTACTAGAGCGGTAGAAAAACTTCGGTGAACGGTAATTTCAACTTGATACTTGACAAGTTTTGTATAAACAATTACTTGTTATCGAATGCAGAGAAAACGCCCGGTCAAGCCGATGCATCGTCGGTTTGACCGGGCGTTTTCTCTTTGAGGACATGAGTCTCGTCAGGCTGCGAGCTAGCCGGCTATCGCTTGGAGTTAACGCGGTAGTGGAAGATCTCGGGGTGTGTGCGAGCGTGCGTCACCTCAAATAAGATGCCGTCCGAGGTGTACGACTGGCTCTCCATAACGGCGACGCAGTTGTACTTGCCAAGGTCCAAGTAGCTGCAGTCCTCATCGTTGGCAAGTTCGACGCTCACCGTACGGCGGCTCGCCATCACTTTGACGCCACGCTTGTGCTCCAGATAGTCGTAGATAGAGCTTGCCGCAATCTCGGGGGTCAGGCCCTTGGCGATCGACTCCAAAAAGTAGCCGTGGTCCACCTGGCGCGCGCTGCCGTTGAGGCTTCGGACACGCACGACGCGAATCAGCTCCTCGCCCACCTTAAAGCCAAGGCGGCGCGACAGTTGCTCAGTGCAAATCAAATGTTCAAAAGACTTGACCTCGGTCGATGCGACGGCATTGTTGCGTTTTGCGAACTCGCCAAACGACTCAACCTCTTCGAGTGCGCCCAGCATGTCGGTTTCGCCCTTAAGCCAAATAACGCGCACGCCCTTGCCGTGTATAGGCTGCACAAACATCTGGTCGGCCAGCATGCTCAAGGCGCGTCGAACGGTATTGCGCGTGCAGCCAAACTCCGCGGTCAGCTCGGCTTCGGTTGGCAGCATCTCCTGAAACGCATAGGTCCCGTTAATGATGCGCGAACGGATCTCGCGGTAGATTCCTTCGTAAATCGCTTTTGGCATAACTTCACCTCTAATGAATATGTATGGCTAGGCACGATAGCATTTCTTAAAGTTGTTTAAACCGATTATCGGTAAAGTACGGATTATTTACCGTCGACGGTTCCCCCGAAACCCAAATCGGACCGAATCAAAACCGTCAATGCGGCAAGCAGCCAGTCCTCTACAATGAGTTCATTGTTTAAACGTTCTTGCTCGCACAGCATGTTGCATCCGGAAGGCATATTATGCTGCAGAAAATCCAACGCTTTGGCGGGGCAATGTTCGCGCCCGCCATGCTGTTTTCTATATCAGGCCTCATGGTCGGCATCTCCGCCCTCGCCACGACCGTAGACATCGTCGGTGACCTCGCCGTATACGGAACCCCTTGGTACGTTTTCTGGACCATCATCCAGCGCGGCTCGTGGACGGTCTTTAAACGTCTCCCGCTCCTTTTTGCCGTAGCGCTGCCTATCGGTCTTGCCCAAAAGCAACCGGCACGCTGCTGCCTCGAGGCACTCGTGGCCTATTTTGCCTATTGCTTCTTTTTGAGCGAGATCATTAAGCTGAGCGGAGACAACCTTGGGCTTAAGTACCCATCATCTTTGACCCCCGCCAGCGGTATCACCGTCATCGACGGCATCAAGACGCTCGACACCGGCATTATCGGCCCGCTGGCGGTATCGGCAACCGTCGTCGCCATCCATGACCGCTTCTACGATGCCAAGGTTCCCGATTGGCTCGGCACCTTCTCGGGTTCCTCGCTGGTCTACCTCATCAGCTTTTTTGCCGTGTTTGCCCTTGCCGCCATCTCGGCCGCCATCGTGCCCTTCGCATACGCCGTGACCGAAACGCTGCGCCACGCACTTGCAGGCGTCGGCCCCTTCGGCGTGGGCATCTTTGTGTTTTTGGAGCGAGCACTCGAGCCCATGGGGCTGCACCACCTGCTCTATATGCCCATCTATTACGACAATCTGGTCATTCACGACGGTATTTACGCCACGTGGACCAACCTGCTCCCCATTCTCTCCCATAGCACGCGCCCTTTAAATGAACTTGCGCCCTGGGCAGGTTTTACCGCCACCGGCTGGGGCAAGCTCTTTGGCCTTCCCGCCATCGCGGCAGCATTCTATTTCACCGCCAAACCCGAACGCCGCGCCGGCCTTAAGGTCATCCTTTTGCCCGCCATCGTCGCCTCGGTGGTCTGCGGTGTCACCGAGCCGCTCGAGTTTCTCTTTATGTTCACCTATCCTGGACTCTTTTTGCTCTACGCCGTCCTATCCTCCTGCCTTGCCATGACCATGAACTTCTTCGGTATCGTCGGCATCTTCTCGGGCGGTCTCATGGAAATGACGGCCTTCAACTTCATCCCACTCATGCGAATGCATGCCGGCTCCTACCTTTTGGCGCTCGGTATCGGTCTTGCCTTTAGCCTCATCTTTTTTGTTAGTTTTCGAGCACTCATCTTGGTCTATGACCTTAAGACGCCGGGCCGCGAGGATCATGTCTCCAATCGCGCGGCAATCGATCGTTTAACGGGAAGCGGCTTTGCCAAAGAGCAATCTCCCAATGGCGAGGTCAGTATTCAATCCGATCAAGATCACGTCCTCGCTGAGCGGGTAATTCAGCTTTTAGGTGGCGTTGGCAATATCGTGGGCGCAACCAACTGCGCCACGCGCCTGCGCGTCGAGGTCGCAGACCCTTCCATCGTTGCAGATAACGCGTCGTTTGTCGCGGTGGGCGCCAAGGGCCTCATCATTACGGGCAAGACCGCCCAGGTGATTATCGGCATCTCCGTTCCCCGCGTTAAAGAGCATTTTGACCAGATCATGGGCCTCGAGCCGGGATTTGTGCCCACCACCTCAGCCTCCCCTGCCGCCAGCGCAGCCCATAAGCGCGGCGATATCTGCTTCTTCGATATCGACGGAACACTCGCCTGGCAAGACCCTCGAGTGGCACAAGAGCTTCCCGAGAGCGAGCGAGACCTCTCCCCCTATCCCAATGAAGCGGTCTCGCAAGCCATCCGTAATTTTGTCGCCAAGGGCAATATGGCGTTTATCTGCACAGGGCGCACGCTGAGCTGCATCCATCCAAAGCTGCTCGATCTGCCCTGGACTGGCATCGTCTGCCTCGCGGGTGGCTATGTCGAACTTGAGGGACACGTGATCCGCGATTTGGCGATGACGCCCGGTATGCTGCAGCGTCTTGCTCCCATTCTTGAGCAATCGGACGAAGTGATTCGTTTTGAGGGACTCAATGGCGTCGTTCGCATGGGTGCCGATGCGCCCGACGCCCCCGGATACGCCCGCACCGTGGGCGATGCAATTACGCAGCTGCAACATTACAGCGCCTACAAGATCTTAATGTCCACGTCGCTTGCCAACCGCATCGCTCAGGATCAAACGTTTGAGCCGCTGCTCTGCTTTAACGAGCTCGAGCTCGAAGTGACCGAGATTTCGCCTCGCGAATGTACCAAGCGCGAGGGTATCCAGTCCGTACTCGACGCTCTCGACCCCAACCATGGAACGGTGTATGGCATCGGTGATGCCAGCAATGACATCTCGCTGATGAACGCCGTCGACGTCGGCATCGCCATGGGCGATGCACCGGACTATCTCAAAAAGCGCGCGGACTACATCACCGACTCGGTCGACAAAGATGGCGTCGTCAAGGCGCTCGAGCACTTTGGACTGGTCTAACTACGAAACTCGTCCGACATGCGCCGTTGCCTTAAATCCCCAAACCTGCCACGCAGGCAGGCACAATGTGGCAATATGTTGCCTGCACACTACATCGATGCAACCTAAGAAAGAATGCGAGAACCCGTGTCCAGTCCGTTTACCTGCTTTTTAGCCCAGCACTTTGACCAGATTAATGACTATCTGGCCACGTTCTTTGACGGACAGGCGACCTCTGCCGATATCGAACGCTACCTGTACGCGCCGCTCTCGGCTTTTACGGCCAACGCCGGCAAGCGCCACCGCCCGCTTATCTGCATGCTCGCCGCAACCGCAGTGGGCGGTAGCTTTGAGAGCGCCCGCAGCGCCGCGGCAGCTATCGAGCATTTCCAGTCGGGTGCGCTCATCCACGACGACATCGCCGACAACGGACAGCTTCGTCGAGGCAAGCCCTGCATGCACCTTACCGAGGGCACGGGGCTCGCCATCAATTGTGGCGACCTGGCGCTCACCATGGTCACCAAGACGGTTCTCGACGATCCCACGCTCGAGTCCGACGTGAAGCTGCGTGTGCTCCACGAGCTTACCGAGATGATCGTCCGCACCATCGAGGGTCAAGCGCTTGACCTGGGTTGGGTCCGTGACGAGCGCTTTGATATCTCGGTTGATGACTACCTGGACATGGCGACGCACAAGACCGCGTATTACAGCGGAGCCACGCCGCTTGCCGCCGGAGCCATTATCGGCGGCGGCAGCGAAGAGCAGGTCGATGCGCTACGCGCCTTTGGCCTGCACACCGGCCTTGCCTTTCAGATTCAGGACGACCTGCTCAACTTGGTCGGCACCAAAGAGGCCGCCAACAAGGACTTCCGCACCGACATCACCGAGGGCAAACGCACGCTCGTTGCCGTGCACGCCCTGTCTGATGAGCGCCATCACGACGAGGTCGAGGCAATCCTTTCCTCGGGCACCGAGGACCCCGCGCAGCTCGCGCGCGCCGTGGAGATCTTCCAGCAGACCGGCTCCATCGAATATGCTCACGCCTACGCGCTGGACCTGACCGCAAAAGCCAAGGCTGCCATCGAGAACGTTGAGCTTGACCCGCACGCACGCGAACTGTTCCTCTCCATGGCAGATTTCTTTGTGGAGCGCCTCAACTAGCGGGGGTCACAAAACCTGTGGGCAGCGCGTTTGGGTACAAGTTGCTACACTGTTGAGTGCATGTTTATGCATTGTCTCGCGTTGTCTATCCGACACGCGCTCAAAATAGTACGAATCGTACGCCGAAAGGGGTTCGTTCATGGAACCTATTACCACGGGCATGCAGGGAGCAGCCGTCGAGGATGTTCAGTCCCGCCTTCTGCAGCTCGGTTACACCATCGATGCCGACGAGGTCGCCGACAAGCGCTTTGGCACCACCACCGAGCAGGCCGTTGGCACGTTTAGGCTCGATAGCGGCCTTGCGGCCGGTTATGCTGTCGATATCCCCTGCTGGAGCGCCCTTGTAGACGCTTCATACAAGTTGGGCGATCGCACGCTCTACCTTCGCATGCCCAATTTTCACGGCGCCGACGTCAAGGCCCTGCAGCGCGCTCTCAACGTTTTGGGCTTTGCCTGTGGCGAAGACGACGGCTACTTTGGTCCGCATACCGAGGCCGCCCTGCAGCAGTTCCAGGAAAATGTCGGCCTGTTTGCCGACGGCATGGCCTTCCAGGACACCTACGCCTACATCAACCGCCTGCACCATGTGTGGGAGGGCAAGCCCTCGGTCACCGAAGCCGAGTCTCGCATCGGTTTTGCGCGCGCCGCCAACGTGCTCGAGCGTTTCCAGATTGCCGTCATCGGCGAGGACCCTATCGCGCGCAGCGTAGCATCGCGCATGTGGAACATCGCCACGGCGACGACCGACAGCAGCGGCATGATGCTTTGCGATTCCGAGGTTCCGACCGATGTCGACCTGGTGCTCGAGATCGCAAGCGACGAGTTGCCTGCAGACGCCGCCCCGCGCGCCACGATCGCCCTCGCCGAGTGCCACAACCTGGCCCAGCGCATCCGTACCGCCAATGTCGCCGCACAGCAAAAGCCGGCACGAATTCGCATCGAGCTCACCGGCATGACGCGTTACAACGGCACCTTTACCGCAAGCGACGCGCAGACCCTCGCCGTCCGCCTTCTCGATGGCGTTTGCGATGCCCTCGCAGATTAGGTAAACTAGACGAGTTGCTTTTGGGCAACACCAAACATTGGGACGTAGTTCAACGGTAGAACTCCGGTTTTTGGTGCCGGCTGTTGGGGGTTCGAATCCCTCCGTCCCAGCCATTAAAAATGAGCGCCCTGAGCCCATAACGGCCCAGGGCGCTTTCTTGTGGGCAAGCGGAGAGATTCGAACCCGCAAGGGTGCGGAGCTGAGGAAACGCGAAGCGTTTTCTAGCGCAGCACGCAAGGAGCGAAGCGACACAGCGGGGCGCGGCCGCCGAAAAGGCGGACGCGGAATCCCACCGTCCCACATCAGCCCAGTTCCGAAAAGCGAGCCGCCATCTACAAAGTGCCGTGTGGCCCCGGCCGGCCGGGCATTAAGTTTGTCGCGAGTTCCGCACGCAAAGAAGGCCACTTAATGTGGCCTTCGTCTTGCGCAGG
>URZJ01000041.1 GCA_900552395.1 uncultured Collinsella sp.
TCGACGAGCAACTTAAAGTGTTTGAGGATCGAGACCAGGTGGATGACATCGTTGGAGCCTGGATGGCACTGCTCGAACGCTGTGCAGACGACGCGGGAGAGTTGCGGGGCGAGCATGCCGTCGAGCCAACGGGGATCGCGGGGCGAAAAGCCGCCGAGCAGCTCAACGCGCCGGTTGAGCATATCGAGCAACTCGTCTTTGGAGAGGTCGGGGAAAACGTCGAGCAGGATCGTATCGCCGTGCTGGATACGACGAGAGAGGTTGAAGACAGCGACGCCTGAGATACCGAAGGTTCGAAACAGCACTTCACCGTCTTCGTGCCAGAGCTCATTATGATTGTGGGCGAGCGTCAAGCGGGCACGGACGCGCAGGCCATCCAACGTCTTGAGTGCCGCCCGATCGCCAACGACCGTTGCCGATACGGGGCAGAGGATGGGGTGCAGCGAAGTGAGGGGGAGGCGAAACGTATCGGCGATACCGGTGGGGTTGCCGCCCGTAGCGATAATTACGGCA
Organism: uncultured Collinsella sp.; assembly: GCA_900552395.1. GTDB lineage: Bacteria > Actinomycetota > Coriobacteriia > Coriobacteriales > Coriobacteriaceae > Collinsella. The sequence goes on from URZJ01000041.1 coordinate 514, forward strand.
TGTGCCTGCAGGGCCTCGTTCTTGCGAGGGACATCGGCGAGCGCTTTCCGAAGCGAGCGGAGCTCCGATTTTCGGTCGTCGTGCTTCTTTGTCTTGAGTGCTCGCGCGGGACGGTCTATTTGGAGTGCCCAGCCCTCGGGGGCTTTGAATGCCGAGGCAACGTTTGCTCCACATACCAAGGTGATACCCAGACGATTACAAGCGTTGAGAAGCGCATCGCGCACCGATTCGGCACGAAGGGAGCGCGGATACAGCCGGCCCTCCTCGGAGGTCGTCATGATGCCCAGCGAGGAGAAGAAACCCATAAGCTCTTGTTCGGGCTGGGGGCCCATGACGGATTCGACGAATGCGGGGTGGTTATACCGCTGAGGATCAATCGATTCGTTGGAGAGGTTGCAACGGCCGTTACCGGTCGCAAGGAGCTTGAGGCCGCAGGCGACATCGCGCTCAACGATGCAGACGCTTTTGCCAGCGCGTGCGGCCGTAATGGCGGCGGCGAGGCCTGAAGCGCCGATTACCAAGACGTCATAGAGGGCGCTCGCGTTCACTTAGGCCTCGTCGGTCTCGTGCGGGGTAATAGCCTCGACGGCAGAGACTGCCTTGGGCAACATGCCATCGGGCAGCGCGGTCTCGACCTCGCCCTTATCGCAGGCCTCGGCGAGTGCCGGATTAATGGGAAGCTGGCCCAAGATGTCGAGGTTATAGCGCTCTGCGACCTCGGGGAGCTTGCTCTTGCCAAAGACCTCGATTTTCTTGCCGCAGTCGGGGCACTCAATATAGCTCATGTTCTCGACAATGCCCAGAATGGGGACGTTCATCTTCTCGGCCATGTTGACCGCCTTGGCGACGATCATCGAGACCAGATCCTGCGGGCTCGTGACGATGACGATGCCGTCGACCGGCAGCGACTGGAAGACGGTGAGCGCGACGTCGCCTGTTCCCGGAGGCATGTCGACCAGCAGGTAGTCGATGGGGCCCCACGAGGTCTCGCTCCAGAACTGCCTAATGGCGCCTGCGATGACCGGACCGCGCCAAAGGACGGGGTCGGTCTCGTTTTGGAGCAGCAGGTTGGAGCTCATGACCTTGACGCCGTGCTCGGAGATTTCGGGCAGCATAAGGTTGCCAAGGGCATGGACGTGGCGTCCGCTCATACCGAACATCTTGGGGATAGAGGGACCGGTGATGTCGGCATCGAGGACGCCGACCTTGTGGCCGTGACGGGCAAGCTCGGTGGCGATGGCGCCGGTGACAAACGACTTGCCGACACCGCCCTTGCCGGAAAGCACGGCGATGACGCGCTTGACCTCGGACAGCGTGTTCTCCTCAAATTGCGATGGCGACGTTTGTCCGCCGGCGGCCTGTGCGTGTTCGCAACCCATGTATGACTCCTTTGTATATGCTGGGGCCGGGGCCCCGCGATGTGACACGAGCGTCATTGTACCCTCGTTTGCGAGCGGGAGTCATTTGCGATGCATTTGGGCCGAGTGCGCTTGCAATATGATGGGCCCAAGCGAATGGGCGGGCTTACTGAACTTTGCTGGCGAACTCGAGGTACTGCATGCGCTGCAGCTTGTCGATCGTCGAGGCGTATGGGCTGTCTTCCGATTCCAAGTCGTAGCGCAGCCCGTCGGCACCGAGATAGCCGGCGACATTGATGGTGGGCACATCTGACCTTGTTGCAAGCAGGGCCTTTTGGTAATTGGTGAGCGGAGCGCCGATCTTATTAAGGGTAATGGCTGCAATCTCGTTTGCCCCGACGGTGTCGTAGACGTTGAGCTCGGTATTGCCGGCGATCTCATAGTTAGCCCAGACGAGATATGTCGACTGATAGATACGGAAAGCGTGGCTTGCCGTATCTTCCTGAGGGTACAGCTCGTCGTTGAGAGTCGTTGCGGCGCTCGGCTGATGGTCGCCAAAAAAGACAAGAACAACCGGTCTGCCGATATTGCGGAGCTCGTTGATAAAGTACTCGAGGTCCCGGTCGGATGCGTTGATGCAGGTGAGATAGGTGTTGAGCGCGCTGTTGGCGCCTTCGCTGGCTCCCTCGACCCAATAGTTTGTCAGCTCTTCGGCGGGAACGGTGCCATAGTCGTAGCCGCCGTGATTTTGCATCGTGACGTCAAAGATGAACTGTGGCGCTTCGTCGGTTCTAAGCAGGTCGAGTATCTTGTCGTAGGTAGCGTAGTCGCATACGCCGGCATGGTAATAGGGCACACCTTCGAAATCGCCGATTGAAAGAAAGTCTCCAAAGCCCAGCTGCTGATAGATTTTATCTCGATGGTAGTTGAAGGGGTTTTGCGGGTGCATAGCGGTAGTGGTATACCCAAGCTCTTTAAGGTCCTTTGCCAGGCTGTTTACGCCATTCATCTGATACAGCTGATAGGGGATCTTGCCTAATCCGACAAAGGCCGTTGTCGCTCCGGTCAAAAATTCGAATTCGGAGTTCGCCGTTCCGCCACCGGCGACCGAAGCGAGCATGGCGCCGCGAACAAGTGTGTCGGGAAGCGAGTTGTAGAATGCGGGGCCGGTGTACCCGGCCGCCTGGAGCTGCTCAAAGCACGAAAGGTCGCTAAAACTCTCGTTCATGACGGCAACAATCGTCGGCTTGATTTCATTGAACTGGGCAACGGCCGCCGCGCGCTGCTCGCTCGAGCCATATGTGCTGTCGTAGGCGGCGGCGAGCTCCTGCTCGATGCTCTGCGCCTCATCGGGCGTATAGCCTTCGGGCTTCTCAATGGGCAACTCGTTGACCATTTCGGTGAACGAAGTGATAAAACCCTGAGACGCATACGTGGTGATGGGCTGCCAACGGTCAAATCCAAAATCCAGTGCCTGCTCCAAGTCGATGCTGGAAAAGCCCGAGAGCCCCACAACGGTCACTAGCAGAAAAGCGCAGAGGTTAGCGGCGATTGCGGGGAAGACATGGGTGGGCGTACGGAGCTTTCGCGGTCGGATGAGCGAAAGAAGCCCCAGGGAAATCTCCAGCAGGGCGAGAGAGGTTACGATTCCGGCGGTAAAGGTAAACTCGTATCCCTCGCTCACTTCCATTGCGGTGCCAAGGGCCAAGATATCGCTTGGCAGGATGGCTTCGCCTTTAAACGTTATGACGAAGTGCTCGGCAATGCCAAGGATGCAACAGACGATGGGCACGAGGGCCATGACGCCTCCATGACGCTGTCCCAGCAAATAAAGGGAGAGCAGAGCCGTCGCGAGCAGCCCGACGGAAAACCCGAATGAGTTGGCGGGAATGCGATAGAACGTTTCGTTGCAGGCAATTTCGAGTAAAACGAACGAGAGCGCTGAAACAGCGGCGATGACAAGGATGTCACGGCAAATACAGGCGACCGTTCCCGTCGCAAGATCGGTTTGGTCGATAAGTCCCGAAACCAAGGGCTCGACAAGAAGTATGACGGCGGCAGCACCGAGCGCCGAATAAGAAAGGACCCATAGGGAGCTGCCCTCATTTACGAGCAATTGATTCGTAACCCATGCAGCTACCACGCCGAGTGGGATGAGGAGCGTCGCGCACCAAAAGACGCGGGCAATGGGTGGCTTTTCGTTGCGTTTGATTGAAAAATACACGCGCACGACGACGGCGGCCACGATAAGGACGGCGATGAATATGGGCAGATTGGCCATGTCGCTCGAAGTGATTTCAAGGGGGATATCTTCGGTCATGGACGTTCCTCTGGTACAGCAAATTAAGTTCAGTATTAGATTACTGTAACCTTTCCACGGCATTTCGAGAAACAAAGCGCCCGATACGCAAAGCTAAAGGTCTGCGAATCTTGTATTACGAACATCTGTGCGCGTCGAGTGCGCTAAACTCATCGGCAGTATGATTCGATGCAATAGGAGGCAAGGAGCTTCCATGTCTGATTCTTCTATCGTTATTCGCGGCGCTCGTGAGCATAACCTCCGGGATATCGATGTTTCCATTCCGCGTGACCAACTCGTGGTCATTACCGGTCTTTCTGGCTCGGGCAAGAGTTCGCTGGCATTCGACACTATCTATGCCGAGGGCCAGCGTCGATACGTCGAGAGCCTTTCGAGTTATGCGCGCCAGTTCTTGGGCCAGATGGACAAACCCGACTTGGATTCAATCGACGGCCTTTCGCCGGCGGTGTCGATCGACCAAAAGACGACGTCTAAAAACCCTCGCTCGACGGTTGGCACCGTAACCGAGATTTATGACTATCTGCGCCTGCTGTTCGCCCGTGTGGGCACCCCGCACTGTCCCGAATGCGGCCGTGTCATTGAGCGCCAAACCACCGACCAGGTCGCCGATAAGGTCCTGGCGGCGGGAGAGGGTCGTCGTGCGTTTGTGCTGGCACCGGTGGTACGCGGGCGAAAAGGCGAGTACACCAAACTGTTTGAGGACCTTCGCGCCGAGGGCTTTAGCCGCGTGCGTGTCGACGGCGAGGTTCGCTCGCTTGATGACCCTATCGATTTGGATAAGAAATTCAAGCACGATATCGAGGTCGTGGTCGACCGCATCGTGATTCGCGAGAACTCGCTGGGCCGTATTGCCGAGTCCGTTGAACAGGCGACTGCGCTGGCGCACGGCAATGTGGACGTATACTTGCTGCCCGATCGTGATGCTCCCGAGGGGACCGAGGGCGAGCTGCTGGAGTATTCGTTGGCCCTGGCGTGCCCGGAGCATGGACACTCCATTGATGACCTGCAGCCGCGTGATTTCTCGTTCAACGCGCCCTATGGCGCGTGCCCAGAGTGCGATGGCCTTGGCTTTAAGAAGACGGTCGATGCCGAGGCCCTAATCGAAGACCCCTCGAAGTCGATCGCCGACGGGGTTTTTGGCAGCCTGTTTGGCAACTCTAACTACTATCCGCAGATTTTCGCTGCGGTCTGCAAACACTTTAAGGTGAGCGTCGATACGCCGTGGGAGGATCTGCCTCCGCGGGTGCGTCGCGCGTTTTTAGACGGCATGGGCGACCAGAAGATTTCGGTCGACTATCAAAAGCTCGATGGGCGCCGCAGCCAGTGGGACACCAAGTTTTCGGGCGTGCGCAATATCCTGTACGAGCGCTATACCGAGACGACGAATGAGAACACCAAGGCGCGCTTGGAGAAGTACATCCGCGAGGAGCCGTGCTCGAGTTGCCATGGTGCTCGTCTGCGCCCCGAGATGCTCGCCGTTACCGTAGGCGGTAAGTCCATTTACGAGGTCTGCTGCCTATCGTGCCGCGAGTCGCTCGAGTTTTTTGAGGGCCTGGAACTCACCGAGCGCCAACAGTTTATCGGCGGGCGTATCGTCAAGGAAATCCTGGAGCGCCTGCGTTTTCTGGTCGATGTCGGACTCGACTATCTGACGCTCGATCGTGCCTCGGCGACGCTTTCTGGTGGCGAGGCACAGCGTATTCGACTGGCAACGCAGATCGGCGCGGGTCTCATGGGCGTGCTCTATATTCTGGACGAGCCCTCGATCGGTCTTCATCAGCGTGACAACGAGCGCCTGATCAAGACGCTCGAGCGCCTGCGTGACATCGGCAATACCGTTATCGTCGTCGAACACGACGAGGATACGATTCGTGCTGCCGACTATGTGATCGACATGGGCCCCGGCGCGGGCGTGAACGGCGGACACGTGGTCGCCGCGGGAACGCCTGCCGATATCATGGCGTGCCCTGATTCGATGACGGGTGCCTACCTGACCGGCAAGCGAATGATTCGGGTTCCCGATGAACGCCGCAAGCCCGGTCGCGGCTGCCTTAAGATCGCGGGCGCCCGCGCCAACAACCTCAAAAACGTTACTGCCAAGATCGAGTTTGGTACGCTTACGGTTGTTACCGGCGTGTCGGGATCGGGCAAGAGCTCCCTGGTTACCGACACCATCGCACCTGCCCTTACGAATGCCATTCACCGTTCGACGCGTCCTGTGGGCCCGTACAAAAAGCTCGAGGGCATCGAGTGTATCGATAAGGTTATCGATATCGACCAGTCGCCGATTGGCCGCACGCCGCGTTCCAATCCTGCTACGTACATTGGCCTGTGGGATGATCTTCGCGCGCTGTTTGCGAGTACGCCGGAGTCGAAGGCGCGCGGCTACTCGCCGGGACGTTTCTCCTTTAACGTGAGCGGCGGTCGCTGCGAAGCATGCAAGGGCGACGGACAAATTAAGATCGAGATGCACTTCCTTCCCGATATCTACGTTCCCTGCGAAGTTTGCGGCGGTAAACGCTACAACCGCGAGACACTCGAGGTCACCTACCGTGGCAAGACCATCTCGGACGTGCTCGACATGAGCGTCACCGAGGCGCTGGCCTTCTTTGGGAATATCCCGCAGATTAAGCGCAAGCTCCAGACGCTGTACGATGTAGGCTTGGGCTACGTGAGCCTTGGCCAGCCCGCCACGACGCTCTCGGGCGGCGAGGCGCAGCGCGTGAAGCTCGCCAAGGAGCTTCATCGACGCCAGACGGGCAAGACGTTCTATATTTTGGATGAGCCGACGACCGGCCTTCATTTTGAGGACGTCCGCCAGCTGCTCGATGTGCTGCAGCGCTTGGTCGATGCGGGCAACACGGTGCTGGTGATTGAACACAACCTTGATGTCATCAAGGTTGCCGACCGCCTGATCGATATGGGCCCCGAGGGCGGTAACGGCGGCGGAACCGTCGTGGTTTCGGGCACACCGGAGCAGGTTGCGGACTGTCCGCAGAGTTATACGGGCAAGTTTTTGGCGCCGTTGCTCAGGCGTGACCGGGAGCGTCAGGCTCAACTTGATGCTCAATAAATAGGCGATTCAGTTTATGGGCGCCATCGACTCCTTGTGATTCGATGGCGCTTGCTGTGTCGAAGTGACGTATGCAGCCGAATTGGACATATACTTAATCCTTGCGTCCGAATGCGAGGGAAAGGATATGTCATGGCAAAGGCTGTAAAGACGCCAAAAACCAATGCGATGCGCGAGCTGGAAAGCGCCGACATTTCCTATGTTCTACATACGTACGAAGACGATGGTGATGAGTCGGCGGGCCTGGGGGTCGCGATTTCGGAGCAGCTTGGCGAGGAGCCCGGTCAAGGATTTAAGACCTTGGTCTGCGTGACGCCGTCCAACGACCACGTCGTGTGCTGCATCCCTGTTGCCGACGAGCTCGATCTAAAGTCCGCTGCGCGTGCCGCGGGGGAGAAGTCCTTGGCCATGATGCATGTGAAGGATTTGCTTGCGGCGACTGGCTACGTTCGCGGCGGCTGCAGTCCGGTCGGTATGAAAAAACGCTACCGGACGCTCATTGATGAGACATGTGTCCTGTGGGATACCATTTTTATTTCGGGAGGCAAGCGTGGTTATCAGCTCGAGCTTGCGCCTGATGATTTAATTGCATTTTGCGGGGCGACAGTTGCCGCGATTACGAGAGAGGACTGAGCGATGCCGCAGGAAGAATTGAAGCGCGGAGCTCATTTTGCAGAAGAATCTGCGCCTCAGACACCCTCATCCGAAGCTTCTTCGTCGCGAGATGACACTGACGACATGGGCTCGTCGGACTACTCCACGGTTGGTCGTTCCGCCGGGCTTATGACCATCCTGACCATCGTGTCTCGCGTCACCGGTTTTATCCGCACGTGGGCAATGGCGGCCGCTATCGGCATGTCGCTGCTCTCGTCTTCCTATCAGGTCGCCAACAACCTGCCCAATATGCTCTACGAACTCGTGATGGGCGGCATGCTCGTGACGGCGTTTTTGCCCGTGTACATGGGCGTGAGGCGCGAGCGGGGTCGCGAGGCCTCGAACGAGTACGTGGGCAACCTGCTCGGCATTCTGCTTTTGGTGCTGGGTGGCATTTCGTTGCTGGGGACCGTGTTCGCCCCGGGCTTTATCTGGACGCAATCGTTTCTTTCGGGTGACGGCGGCAGCATGGATACCGCTGCGTTCATGTTCCGTTTCTTTGCCATCCAGATTCTGTTTTATGGTTTGGGCTCGGTGTTTTCGGGCGTCCTCAACGCACACCGCGACTACTTCTGGTCGACGTTTGCCCCGGTCCTCAACAATGTGATCGTCATTGCGAGCTTTATGGGCTTTGCGCCCGTGTCCGCACAGTTTGGCGAACGTGCCGGCATCATCTTGATTGCGGCCGGTACGACCCTCGGTGTCTTTGTTCAGATGGCATGTCAGATCCCCGCGCTTGGCAAGCACGGCGTGCATCCCCATATCCATATCGACTTTAAGGACCCCGCACTGCGCCAGACGATTGCGCTCGGTATCCCGACGCTGCTCGCCACGGTGTGCATGTTTGTCTCGACTTCTATCACCAACGCTGCTGCGCTGGTGGTCCAGCCCGAGACCGGTCCTTCCGTCATCGCCTATGCGCGCCTGTGGTACACGCTGCCCTACGCGCTGATTGCCGCTTCGCTTTCGACGGCGCTCTATACCGAGCTCTCTCACGACGCACAGGAGAAGGATTACGACAGCGTCCGCACGGGCATTTCGCGTGGCGTCGCCCAGATGCTGTTCTTCCTGATTCCATTCGCGCTGTACCTGATTGTCTTCGCGCGTCCGCTCAACATGATTTACTGCGCTGGCAAGTTCGATGAGTCCGGTGTGGCGCTGGTGTCGGAGTTCCTTATCTACCTGGCACTTTCCCTGCCGCTCTACGGCGTGGTCGTGCTGATGCAGAAGAGCTTCTCTGCCCTGCTCGACATGAAGCCCTATAGCCGCTATTGTCTGTATTCCGCCATCGGCCAGGCCGGCTCGGTTTTGCTGTTTGGCGTTGTGCTGGGCTTCGGTATGCCGGCAATCGCGCTTTCGTATGTCGTCGACTACGTGATCTTGGTCGGTTGCTCGCTGTGGTGGCTGCGTCGTCGCCTGCGTGGTCTTCAGGTCAAATCTATCCTGCATGGCGGGTTCTTTGGCCTTTTGCTCGGTGGCCTGGGTGCTGCCGCAGGCGCCGGCGTCATGTGGGCGCTTGAGCACTTTGTCGGGGCACTTGGCGGCTCGATTCTGATTACTCTTGGCTACGTTTGCGTTGCGGGTGTCGTCTCGCTTGCTGTTACCTTTGGCCTTGCCGTCGTCCTTAAGATGCCCGAGGTCTCGGCGCTGATTCGTCGCAAGTAGGTGCGCGTGACCGGTCACGACAACATTCCAACGCTTGCCGAGCAGGTTTCGCGCGTTCCCACGCAGCCCGGCTGCTACCTTTGGAAAGACGCCAAGGGCGATGTCATCTACGTGGGCAAGGCGAAAAACCTGCGCGCCCGTATGCGTCAGTACGTGACGCTGCAGGACGAGCGCCAGAAGATCCCGCTGATGATGCAGCTGGTGGCGAGTTTTGACTATATCGTGGTGGAGACCGAGCACGAGGCGTTGGTGCTCGAGCGCAATTTGATTGGTCAGTACCATCCGTACTTTAACGTCGACCTCAAGGATGACAAGAGCTACCCCTTTATCGCCATTACAAAGGGCGACCTGTATCCCGCTATCAAATACACGCGTGAGCGTCATAAGCCGGGAACGCGCTATTTTGGACCTTATACCGATAGCCGCGCGGCACGTGAGACGATAGATACGCTGCGCAAGGTTATCCCCATCTGCTCCGCATCCTGTGCGGAGTGGCGTCGTTGTCGCCGTATCGTCGAGTCCCACAAGGGCGAGGAAGACATCGTCAATATGATTTGCGCGCAAAACGGGCGCCCCTGCTTTGACTACCATGTCGGGCGCGGCCCAGGTGCGTGTGTCGGCGCGATTTCCCCGGCAGACTATGCCAAGAACGTCAAGCGTGTCGAGCGCTTTTTGTCGGGCCATCGCAAGGATGTCGTCGATGAGCTGACCTCCGAGATGACGGATGCCGCTGAGGCGCTCGACTTTGAGCGCGCGGCACGCGTCAAACGTCGTTTGGAGGTCATCAGGGGTCTGGACGATCGTCAGCAAGTCGTTTTTCCCTCCAGTGTCGATATCGATGTCATCGGTTTCTATCGCGAGGAGACCATCTCCGCCGCTTGCGTCTTCGTCGTTCGCGAGGGCCGAACAGTTCGCACCTGCGAGTTCATTCTCGACAAGGGTCTTGATGTTGACGAGGAAGAGCTCCAGTCGGGCTTTCTTAAGCGCTATTACGACGAGACGGCTGATATTCCAGCTGAGGTCAACCTTTCCGTCGAGCTTGAGGATGCGGAGGCGCTGGGGGAGTGGCTTGCGGGCAAGCGTGAGCGTTCCTGCCATCTCCATAGGCCGCAGCGTGGCGAAAAGCACCGTCTGCTCGATATGGCATCCAAAAATGCGCGCCATGCCCTCATGCGCTACATGATGCGAACGGGGTACGCTGACGACCGCACCAATCAAGCGCTCCTGGAGCTCGAAAGCGCGTTGGCGCTGCCATCGCCGCCGTTGCGTATCGAGTGCTTCGATATCTCGACGCTGCATGGCACCTTTACGGTCGCCTCGATGGTGGTGTTTACCAACGGGCGCGCCGACAAGAGTCAGTATCGTCGTTTTAAAATTCAGGCCGAATTGGACGAGGCAAACGACTTCGTGTCGATGTCCGAGGTTTTGGGACGACGTTATGCTCCCGAGCGCATGGCCGACGAGCGCTTTGGCTCGCGCCCCGATTTGCTCGTTGTCGATGGCGGTAAGCCGCAATTGACCGCTGCGATCAAGCAACTTGAGGCTCTTGGGCTCGATATACCAGTTTGTGGCTTGGCAAAGGCCGATGAGGAGGTTTTCGTGCCTTGGGACGAGACTCCAGTCGTGCTGCCGACCGGGTCCGCGTCGCTCTATCTAATTAAACAGGTGCGCGATGAATCGCACCGTTTTGCCATCACGTTCCATCGCGAATTGCGCGATAAAGCCATGACGGTTTCGGTACTCGATGACGTTCCAGGCGTGGGACCCACCAGAAAACGTGCCCTTATGCGCCATTTTGGCTCGATGAAGCGTTTGCGCGCGGCGAGCGAGCAAGAGA
>URZJ01000042.1 GCA_900552395.1 uncultured Collinsella sp.
CGCCCTCGGCAGCAAAGTCCTCATCGCGCGTGAGCACGATATTACGACGGTTCTTGAGCGGACGCCCGCCGGGAAAACTCAGCAGCGTCTTGCGTCCCATAATGACCGGGCAGCCTTTGGTGCGCGCCACAAAATGACGCATGTCGGCGCGATTAGACACGACCATGTCACCCTCGCACCCAATGCCCCAATCGTCACACACGGCGACAATGGCGGAAAGCTTACACGTCATGCGCGTCACCTACACCGCAATGGGGATGTTCTTGACCTGCGGGCCGTGCTCATAGCCCTCGACGATCAGATCATCGGTCGTAAACGCATAGAAGTCATGTACATCGGGGTTAAGCGTTACCTTAGGCGCGGCAAACTGCGGACGCTCGATAAGCTCGCGGACGATATCGACATGACGGTCGTAAATGTGGGCATCGGCGATCACATGCAGCAGCTCGCCGGGAATCATATCGACCGATTGCGCGACCATCATCAGCAAGATGGCGTACTGGCACACATTCCAGTTGTTCGCGGCCAAAATGTCCTGGCTGCGCTGGTTGAGAATCATGTTGAGCGTCGGTTTGTCATCCTGCGGGCGCTGCGTCACGTTATACGTCACGCTGTAGGCGCACGGATACAGGTGCATCTCGGACAGGTCGCTAAACACATAGGTATTCGTCATAATGCGGCGGCTGTACGGCGTGTTCTTAAGGTCGTACAGAACGCGATCCATCTGGTCAAAGTCGCCCTCGGCATAATGGCTCTTCTGCCCAATCTGATACCCGTAGGCCTTGCCGATGGAGCCAGTCTCGTCGGCCCACTCATCCCAAATATGGCTGTTGAGGTCATGCACGTTATTGGACTTCTTTTGATAGATCCACAGGATCTCGTCCATGGCAGACTTAAGCGCCGTGCGACGCAGGGTAAGCGCCGGAAACTCCTCACGCAGGTCGTAGCGTGCCGTGACGCCAAAGTTTTTAATGGTATAGGCAGGGGTGCCGTCCTCCCACACCGGGCGGACCTTTTGGCCCTCGGTGGTGGTGCCATGGTCCAGAATATCGCGGCACATGGCTACAAACTGTTGATCAGCCTTGCTCATTGACCCTCCTGTCAGTCGCCTATAAGCGAGATTCATTGTAGCCCAGGCGCAAGCGGCCCCACAGCCCTAACATAAGCCCTCATTTTCTGACATATGCCAGAAATTCCTTGCGTAAATCCGCACGGTCGTTATTCTATTGTTGACATATGTCAGATATGGAGAGTGTATGGCGGGAAGACGTGAAAAATTGCGCCGCGTCGGGATCATCCCCGAATATCGCGGTTTTACCCCCGATGGCCTTGCCAGCGGAGAGGCCATCGACATGACGGTCGACGAACTCGAGGTCCTGCGGCTATGCGACCTGGAAGGCCTCAATCAGGAGGCCGTCGCAAAGCACATGGGCATCGCGCGCGCCACGGTGGCGGCAATTTGCAGCCGAGCGCATCGCAAGGTGGCAAATGCGCTGGTCAATGGTCGGGCGCTCATCATCGAAGGCGGCAATATCGCGTACTCCCCCATTACCACGGCAACGGCCGTATGGCCAGCAAAGGAGATCGACACCATGAGGGTGGCAACGACGTACGACAACGGCAGCATCTTTATGCACTTTGGCCGCAGCGAGCAGTTCAAGATCTACGACATCCAGGATGGCAAGGTGCTCAACGAACAGGTCGTGGGCACTGACGGCACCGGTCACGGCGCATTGGCGGGCCTGCTTGCCAACGGCGGCGTCGACACGCTCATCTGCGGCGGTATCGGCGGCGGCGCCATCAACGCGCTCACCCAGGCCGGCATCACGGTCTACGCGGGCGCCCAGGGCAGCTGCGACGCCTGCGTCGAGGCCCTTATCGCGGGCACGCTCGCGCAGACCGGCGAGGCCACCTGCGACTGCCATGGTCACGACCACGAGCACGCCCATGAGCATGGCGAGTCCTGCGGCTGCCACGGCCATCACGAGCACAAGGGCCACGAGGGTTGCGGCTGCCACTAGCGGCACGGCACCGCGAGCTCGGGGCGCGACGCTGAACGCAGCCCAACTATCAAAGCCAACAACAAAGGCCACCCGGTAGCTTCCGAGTGGCCTTTGCCATATCAAGCTGGAATTACAGCTCTATTTCTTATTGCGCATCTGCGCTTCCATCTGGCGCAGCAGGTCCATGTCGGACTTGGGGCCACCCATGCCGCCTATACCGCCCAGACCCATGGCATCCAGGCCGGGAATATTGGGCATGCGCATCTTTTTGCCCTTCTTGCCCTTCTTGCCCTTCTTGCCGCCGGCCTGCGCCTGATTGGCCATCGTGCGCATGCGGCCCATCATCTTATTCATCTCGCCCCACTGCTTCATAAGGCTATTGACCTCGGTGGGGGTCACGCCGGCGCCCTTGGCAATGCGAGCACGGCGCTGGCCGTTGATGATGGAGGGGCGCAGGCGTTCCTCCTTGGTCATCGACATGATAATGGCCTCGTTCTTGTCAAAGATGCCCTCGTCCAGGTTTCCACCCATCTGGTTGAGCGCGCGCTGGCCACCGGGAAGCATTCCCAGGATGCCCTTCATGCCGCCCATCTTCTTAACGGCCTTCATCTGGTCGAGCATGTCGTTCATGGTAAAGCCCTCGCGCAGCATGCGCTCGGCGGCCTCGAGCTGCTCGGCATCGGCGGCCTCCTGGGCCTTCTCGATGATGCCGACGACGTCGCCCATGCCCAAGATTCGCTTGGCCATACGGTCGGGGTAGAACGGCTCCAGCGAATCGGGCTTCTCGCCCATGCTCACGAACTTGATGGGCTTGCCGGTCACCTGGCGCACGGAAAGCGCGCCGCCACCACGAGCATCGCCGTCGAGCTTGGAGATGATCACGCCGTCAAAGTCGGTGCGCTCGGCGAAGGTCGAGACGACGTTGACGATATCCTGGCCGGTCATGGCATCGACGACCATCAGCACCTGATCGGGCTTGACAGCCTTCTTAATGTCCACGGCTTCCTGCATCATCTGCTCGTCGATCTGCAAACGACCGGCGGTATCGACGATGACCACGTCACGCAATTGGTCGACGGCCTCCTGAATAGCGCCCTTGGCGATGTCGACCGGGTGTGCACCGTCGCCACGGAAGACCGGCACGCCGATCTCTCCGCCAAGCGTGGCTAGCTGGTCGGCTGCGGCGGGACGGTAGACGTCGCACGCGGCGAGCAGCGGCGAGCGGCCCTGCTTCTTGAGCAGGTAGGCCAGCTTTACGGCCGCCGTGGTCTTACCGGAGCCCTGCAGGCCCACGAGCATGATGACGTTGGGGATACGGTTGCTAAAGACGAGCTTGCTCTCGGTGGAGCCGAGCATCTCGGTGAGCTCGTCGAGCACGATCTTGACGACGTTTTGCGCCGGCGACAGCGACTCCATGACCTCTGCGGTCATGCAGCGCTCCTTGGTCTTGGCGACGAAATCCTTGACAACCTTAAAGTTGACGTCGGCTTCGAGCAGCGCCATGCGAATATCGCGCATGGCCGAGGTGATGTCGGCCTCGGTCAGCTTACCCTTGCCGCGCAGGCGGTCAAATGTGTCATTGAGGCGATCGCTCAGAGAATCAAACACTAGTCACTCCTTAATTGGACTCGCCCACCAGGGCGCGGCAGAAATCTTTGGCATTGAACTCCTGTAGGTCATCGACCTGCTCGCCCACGCCCACGCGCAGAATCGGGAGCTTGAGCTTCTCGGCCACGGCCATGGCGATGCCGCCCTTTGCCGTACCGTCGAGCTTCGTCATGATGATACCGTCCAGACCCAGCGCCTCGTTAAACTCGAGCGCCTGGTTCAGACCGTTCTGGCCGGTGGCGGCATCGATCACGAGCACGACCGAGACGGGCATGGGGCCGGCGGCCATATTGGCGGCGCGCTTACGCGTCACGTTAACCACTTTGGCAAGCTCGCGCATGAGCTCGGGACTCGTGTGCAGGCGGCCGGCGGTGTCGATCAGCACCAGGTCGCTGCCGCGCTTATCGGCCTCATCGAGCACGTCGTAGCAAACACTTGCCGGGTCGGAGCCGCGATCGCGCTTGATGACGGGGACGCCGGCGCGCTGACCCCACACATCGAGCTGCTCGATGGCGGCGGCGCGGAAGGTATCGGCAGAACCGATCACGACATTCTTGCCGCGGGCGGCCATGGCGCTCGCGATCTTGCCGACCGTCGTGGTCTTGCCGGCGCCGTTAATGCCTACAAACAGCACGCAGCTCGGCGTGTCAGAGAACGGATCGCGCTCGGCGGGCACAAAATGCTGCTCGAGCTGCTCAGCCAGGGCGCGACGGAGCTGCGGGGCGGTCTTGAGGTTCTTCTTGGCGGCCGTCTCGCGCAGATCATCGGAGACCTGAATGGCGACCTCGGCGCCCATGTCACCCATAACGAGGGTATCCTCAAGGTCCTCCCAAAAGTCCTCGTCGACCTCGCCGCCAAAGTAGAAGACCTCGTTGAGGGCCTCGCGGCTGCGCTCAAGTCCGCGCGAGAGAGCGTCAAAGAATCCCATTATGCATTCACGACCTTTCCGGTTTCGCGATCGAGTTTTTGCGAGACGACGCGGCTGACGCCGTCGGCTTGCATCGAGACGCCATAGAGAACGTCAGCGTCCTCCATAGTACGGCGCTGATGCGAAATGACCAAGAGCTGTGTATCGGAACGCAGCACATCGAGGGCTCCGATGAGCTTGGACAGGTTGGCGTCATCAAGCGCCGCCTCGACCTCGTCAAGCACATAGAACGGCACCGTGCGCGTGCGGTACACGGCAAAGAGCAGGGCGAGCGCCGTCAGACTCTTCTCGCCACCCGACATGAGCATCATCTTAGTAATGCGCTTGCCGCGCGGCTGCGCCACAACCTCAATGCCCGTCTCGGCAGGATGCTCGGGATCGGTCATCTCAAGATGAGCCTGGCCACCCGGGAACAGCATGGCGAAGATCTCGCGGAAGTTCGCGTCGACCTTCTCAAACGTCACCAGAAACGCCTTGCGCATCTTGCGATCAATGGCCACTGTGATCTTGGTGAGCGCCTTGCGCGCGCTCTCCAGATCGGCCAGCTGGTCCTCGATGTAATCGGCGCGGCGCTTGAGCTGCTCGTACTCCTCCATGGCGACTTGGTTCACAGGGCCCAGGTTGTTGATCTGGCGCACAAGCTGGTTGAGCTCGCGCTCGGCGGCGTCGCGGTCGGTGGGCGCCGGCAGCATGAGCGCTTCCTCGAGCACCGTGGTGCCATCGGCGGTAATGGCCTTAATGGCAGCCTCGACCTGCACCTCGAGCTTGCCACGCGCGACCTTGAACTCGTTTTGCGTGGCCGTGGCTGTATCGACCCGCTCTTTGGCGCGGGCGACCTCGGTCTTGGCGTCCTCGATGGTCTTCTTAAGCGAAGCCGAGTCCGCCTCCTCAAGCGTCGCCTGATCGCGCAGGCGCGCAGCCCAGTCCGAGGCGCGCTCCAACAGGGCAGAATAGCGCTCGTGCATGGGATCGACGCGAAGGCGCAGTAGCTCGAGCGAGCGCGAGGCCTGACGCGTCCCGCGGATACGACGGTCGATACCCTCCAGGCGATGCTCCAGATCGGGCACACGGCCCTTCAGCGAACGCAGGCGCTCGCTCGTCTGAGCCAGGCGCACCTTAGCGTCGGCGAGCTTACCGGCAGCCTCGGAATCGTCACGGCGCACGCGGTCGAGCTCGTCGTTGGACTCGGCAATCTGGAGACCTAAGTCGCTTGCCTGCGCACGAGCTTCGTCACGCGAGCGAGTAAGTTCATCCACACGTGGACGAGCGGCACGAACGGCCTCAGCGGCCTGCTCACGGCGCTTGGAGATGCGCACGCGCTCGACCTCGGCATTGTTGGCGCTTTGCTCCAGGCGGCCGATCTCGGAGAGCAGCGAGCGGCGCTCGCCCTCAAGACGGGCGATCTCGCCAGCGGCATCGCCCTCGACGGCACGGGCCTCCTCGACGGCGACGTTGGCCTCAACGACTTGGTCCGACACATGCTCAAACACGGCAGCCAGATCGGGCTCCAGGCCCTCCAGCTCGCGGATACGACGCTTGCGCTCCAAAGCGCCCGAAGCCTCGCCGGCATCGAGCGCCACACGCACCAGGCCACCACAGCTCACGCGGGCGCCATCGGGCGTCACGTAGGTCACACCGTCAACGACGGGCGCGGCCAGTGCGGCAGCCAAGTCATCGACCACGTAATAGCCGCCGAGCAGTGCCTCGACAACCGGACCATAACCGGCGCGCACGGACAGGCGATCGACCAGACGCGAACCGGCAGCGCTCTCGGCGGCAGCAGATCCGCTCACGCCGCGCGCCATCAGCAGCGCCTCGCCCGAGGCCTTCTTCTGGTCCAGGGCAGCGCGACCGGCGCGCTCGAGCGTGGCAGCGTTATCGAACAACAGGGCATCGATATCGCCGGCGAGCAGCTGCTCAACCAGACCCTCGAGCTCACGCGGCGCCTCGAGCACATCACCCAGACGGCCCGAAACATCGTCGCCCAGCGCGCCCACCAGACGGCTTACGAGCGGCGAGCTGTCTGCCATGCGGGCATCGAGCTTCTTTTGGCTGGCAAGCTCCGAGCGTACCTCGGACAGCTTGTTGCGCGCCTCGCCCTCGCGGGCACGCAGGTCCTTGAGGGCAGCGCGTGCCGTCTCGGTGGCCTCGCGCGCATCGCTCTGGGCCTGACGAGCCGCCTCAAGGGCGCTCTCAAGCTCCTCAGCACGGTCGCGGCGGCTCTCAAGCGATGCTGTGACCTCCTCGAGCTGTTCATCAATCTGCTCCAGGCGCGAGGCGTACATGTTGTCCTCGACCTCAGCGTTGCTCAGCGAGTCCTTCACCTTGGCAAGCTCGAGTGCGGCGTTATCGGCCACACGCTGCACATCGCGCTGCTCGCGCATGAACTGCGAAATCTGCGCATCAAGCGCCACGCGCCGCTCGTGGAGCTGAGCGGCGGCAGGACCAGCGGCGTCAACGTCCTCCTGGGCCTGCATGTGCGCGCCGGTCACTTCCTCAAGCTGCGCACGCGCGTCCTCGAGCTCCTCTACCACGCGACGACGCTGATGCTCGGAGCTCGAGATCTGGCCGCGCATGTCGGACAGGCGCGACACCATGTTGTGGCCCTTTTCCTCGAGCAGGCGCATATCGGAGTTAATGCGGCCGACCACGTCTTGCATATGGCGGCGCTGCTCGCCCAGATCGCCCACAAACAGGCCCTTTTCCTCGAGCATGACCTGGAGCTTCTCGAGCTCGCGTTCCTTTTCGCCCAAGCGGTACTGCGCAAGCTCCAGCTCGGCGGCACCTTCCTTGGAGCGGCTCTCCAAGTCGTTCCACTGCGACTGCAGCGAACGCAGCTCGTCGACGGCTAGCATCTGCGTAAGCTCGTTCGCGCGCGAGGACAGCTCTTTGTACTTGCGCGCGCGATCGACCTGACGCTCCAGCGGTCGCAACTGACGGGCGATTTCCTTGTTGATATCGCGGGCACGGGTTAGGTGCTCATCCATCGATTTAATCTTTTTGAGCGCACGTTCCTTACGACGCTTGTGCTTGGAGATGCCGGCGGCCTCCTCGATGAGGGCACGGCGCTCCTCGGGGCGGCTCTGCAAAATGGCATCGAGCTTGCCCTGGCTGATGATGGAATGCGTATCCTTGCCCAGTCCCGAATCGTGCAGGATGTCCTGGATGTCCATCAGGCGGCACGGGCTCGAGTTGATGAGGTACTCGCTTTCGCCCGAGCGATACATGCGGCGAGTGATAGCCACCTCGTCAAAGTCGACAGGCAGCATATGGTCCGAATTATCGAGCACCAGCGTGACCTCGGCCACACCCACCGGCTTGCGCGCCGACGAGCCCGAGAAGATGACGTCCTCCATGGCCTGGCCGCGCAGCTGCTTGGCGCTCTGCTCGCCCAGGACCCACAGAATCGAGTCGGAGATGTTCGATTTTCCCGAGCCGTTGGGACCGACGATGACGGTTAGGCCCGGCTCAAACGTCATATGGGCGCGGTCGGCAAACGACTTGAACCCTTTGAGCGTGAGGGACTTGAGATACACGGTTCCTCGCTTAAACAGGCTTCTTGTTGAGAATCACGCCGTTAGTGGTGTAACCCATGCGGTCGAGCGCCTCGAGCGCAGCGGCTCCCTCGGCTTCCTTCTTTGAGGAACCGGTGCCGCGGCCCTGGCGAATACCGTCGATGAGCACCACGGCGGTAAAGGTCGGTGCATGCGCCGGGCCTTCAGAGCCAACGAGCTTGTACGCCGGAGGCTCGTGGCCGTCGGCCTGCACGCACTCCTGCAAAAACGACTTGGGGTTCGCAGGATGCTCGGCACGCTCGGAGGCCAAATGGGGCTTAAGCGTACGGTGGATGAACTCCGCCGCCGCATCCCAGCCAGCATCCAGATACAGCGCGCCCACGAGCGACTCATAGACGTTCTCGAGCGCCGAATGCAGGCCGCGCGCGCCGGTACCGGTCTCGGAGGCACCAAAGATGATGATGTCGTCGATGCCCAGCTCATGGGATACCTCGGACAGCGTGGCACCCGAGACGAGCGACACCTTCAGGCGCGTAAGCTTGCCCTCGTCAAACTCCGGATAGGACTCAAAGAGCGAGCGGGCAACCACGGCGCCCAAAATGGAATCGCCCAAAAACTCAAGACGCTCATAGCTGGCAGAAACCGGCTGGCCCTCGACGGCCGAAGGATGCGTAAGGGCCGCGCGCAGCAGCACCTTGTCATTGAACTCGTGGCCCAGAATCTCCTGGGCGCGCGTAAGTCGTTCGGATAAAGCCAAGACCTAAGCCTCCCTGGCGTTTTCGATCGCGTCGACGGCGTCGGCGACAGAGTTGAGCGAGAGCAGGGCCTCGTCATCGATCTCGAGATTGAACTCGTCCTCGATAGCCGTAACCAGTTGCAGGCGCTCGAGCGAGTTGGCATCGAGGTCGTCAAAGGTGGTCTCATCGCTAATTTCGGCAACATCGACGCCCAGAACGTCAGCAGCGACCTCGGCGATCTTGTCGAAGATTTCGGAGCGGTCCATAGCGCTTCCTCTCATAGTGCATGAATACCAAAAGAATGGTACCGCCCGGGCGGTACCAAGACACGGTTCTGATTCTACCCCACGAAGCAGGCCGCGAGGCACATAACAGCGCTCTAACTCGCTCTTACAAAACGATGCCGTCCATGGAGTTGGCGACGTTCTCGACCAGCCCCGCGCGCACGGCTTCGGCCGCCGCGAGCGTACCGTTTTTAACAGCCTCGACCGATGTGGCGCCATGGCCGATCAGGACCACGCCACGCAGGCCCAAAAGAATCGCGCCGCCCTTGGCATCACCAGAGAGCTTGGCCTTAATCTCGCGCATCTGCTTTTTGATGAGCAGCGCGGCGATCTTGGTGCCGAGCGAGGCCATAAAGGCGCCCTTGAGCTCCTGTAGCAAAAACTTGGCAGCGCCCTCGGTAGCCTTGAGAGCGATATTGCCCGACATGCCGTCGGCAACAACGACATCGAAATTGCCCGAGGTGAGGTCGGTGCCTTCGCAGTTGCCCACAAAGCCGGGAACGGCGGCTTTCATGGCCGGGAAGCAGGCCTTGGTAAAGTTGGAACCCTTCTCATCCTCGGTGCCATTGGCAAGCAGGCCCACGCGAGGATGCTCGATGCCCAGGACAACGCGGGCATAGGCGCTACCCATCTGGGCAAAACGCACCATGTCGTCGACCTCGACATCGGGGTTGGCGCCCATATCGCACAGCACCGTCAGACCGCCGGCGCGATTGGGCAGCGCATTGGTCAGACAAGGGCGCACCGGCTGCTTCTTGCCTTCGGCCATATATCTAAACGGTGTGACGTAGGCGGTCGCGGCAGCTGTCATGGCGCCGGTCGAGCCAGCGGAGAAGAACGCGTCCGCATTTCCCTTCTTGATGGCGCGGCACGACAGCACGATCGACGATTTACGCTTGGTCATCACGGCGCGAATGGGATCGTCATTCATGGCGATAACGTCGGGTGCCTCAAGGGCCTCAACACGTGCATGGGAAGCAGCAAAGGGATTGACGATTTCGGCGGGGCCAGCTGCCAAGACCTCGATATCGGGATCGGCGGCAAGCGCAGCCTCGATACCATCGAGAACAACCTGAGGTTTCTCGTCTCCGCCCACAACGTCTACACAAACGCGAACGTTACTCATATACATGCTCCTTATACAAAAATGGCCGACTCATTGAGCCGGCCATTGTGGTTCCATTTGGAACGGCATCGCATCCAGAGTATAGCGTTACTCGGTAACGATAACCTCACGGTCCTTATAGAAACCGCAGCTGGGGCACACGTGGTGCGGAAGCTTGACAGCGCCGCAACGGGGGCACGTGGACTGAGCCGCAGCCGAGATCTTCATGTTGGCGGAACGACGGGTGTGAGTGCGGATACGACCCTGCTTTTGTTTAGGTACGGGCATAGTGACCTTCCTTATGAACTATCCAGTGTGGCGATTACGCGCAAGTAGCGATACTACCACAGTTTTACTCATCGAGCTTGAGATTCTTCAATGCTGCAAATGGATTTTCCGTGGCAGCGGCCCATTCTGCCTCTGCCTGGGCGGCGCAATCGCATTGCTCGACGTTGAGATTACAACCGCAAGTGGGGCACAGACCGCGGCAATCGGGCTTGCACAGAACGACAAACGGCGTGTCCATGACGACCGCGTCGTTGATGGGCTCACCCAAATCGACGATGCGGTCCTCACCCAGGAGCTCGTAGCCGTCCTCGTAGGCCTCGGGATCCTCGGGCTCCTCGAAGAGGTAGAACTCCTCGATCTCGCCGGCGATATCAAACGAGGCGGGCTCCAGACAACGGTCGCACTCGCCGGTGGCGTGCGCGCGAACCATGCCCGTGAGCAAGACACCGGTACCGGCATTGGTAAAGACAACGTCGTAGTCGATGCCGTCCTGTAGCTGATACTCCTTCTCGCCCACCATGTAGGTGGCGACGTCGACCTTACCGGTCAGCGGATACGAATCACCAGGAAACTCGAGCTGCT